>CAISZB010000282.1 GCA_903889845.1 uncultured Verrucomicrobium sp.
GCTGCGCGGCGGCGGCGGCGGTGCCGCCGGTGGCGAGGACGTCATCGAAGATGACGACGCGTTCGCCGGGCTGGACGGCGCCGTCGAGGAGGGTGAGGGTGGCGGAGCCGTATTCGAGGTCGTAGGCGGCTTCGAGGTAGGGAGGGGGGAGTTTGCCCTTCTTGCGGATGGGGACGAAGCCGATACCGAGGACGTTGGCGATGGCGCCGCCGAGGATGAAGCCGCGGGCGTCGATGGCGACGATCTTGTCGAGGCTCTTCCGCTGGTAGCGGTCGGTGAAGAGGGTGATGGCGAGGCGCAGCAACTGACCGTCGGCGAGGATGGGGCTGATGTCCCGGAAGAGGACGCCGGGGGTGGGGAAGTCGGGGACGGATCGGACGCTTTCCTTCAGGCGTCCGATGCCGCTGCGAAATGAGAGATTCATTCTATTTTTCTTCCCCGGTCTTTGTTCTCGATGGCTTTGAGGATTTTGCGCAGGCCCGCGTTTTGGAGCTGCCGAATCCGTTCGCGCGTCACTTTGAACTTTTTCCCGATTTCCTCAAGTGTGAGTTCCTTTTTTCCGTCGAGGCCGAAGCGGAGGGAGAGGATTTTCTGTTCCCGCTCGTCGAGGAGGGGGAGTTGTTCCCGGACGACTTCGCGGAGGTTCTCTTCCTGGAGGAGGTCGTAGGGGCTCTGGGCGGCCTCGTCTCGGACGAGGTCGCCGAGGGTGGCGCTGTCCTCGTCCTGGCTGACAGAGGCGTCGAGGGAGGCGGGGCGGATGGAGGCGGTGCGGAGCTGGGAGATTTTCGCGACGGGGAGTTCCATCTCCTCGGCCAGTTCATCGTCGGTCGGGTCGCGGCCGAAGTCTTCGGCGAGGCGCATGGCGATGCGGCGGAGGCGGGCGATTTTGTCGACGAGGTGGACGGGGAGGCGGATGGTCTTGCTCTGGTTGGCCAGGGCGCGCTTGATCGACTGTTTGATCCACCACGCGGCGTAGGTGGAGAGTTTTCCTCCCTTGGCGGGGTCGAAGCGGTCGACGGCCTTCATGAGGCCGATGTTCCCCTCGGAGATGAGGTCGAGGAGGGGGAGGCCGTAGTTGGAGTAGTCGTGGGCGATTTTGACGACGAGGCGGAGGTTCGCCTGGATCATCTGCTGCCGCGCGGCCTGGTCTCCCTTTTTGATGCGGGCGGCGAGGCGGACTTCGTCTTCGCGGGTCAGGAGGGGAATTTGGCCGATCTGGCGGAGGTAGATCCGCAATCCGGATTCGCTGTCGTCCTTAAACATGGGGCGTCACGAGTCGAGCCAAGGCTGCGGAGAGGGCGGAGTGCGACCTTTTTGCCTCCCGCGTTTCGGACTGCGTCGCGTTTTACCACTTTACAGAAAGCTTCCCGGAGGGCAATAGAAAACGAGCTTTAATGTAAATGCAATATTCAAATTTTAAGACGCTTCAGCTCTGACTTTATTCGGAATGATGGGGGAGGGAGGAGGGCTTCGGGCCGGTGGGCCATTTGATAAGTCCTTCGCCAGGAAGCTTTTTCAAGCACTTCTTGAGCATTTTGGCGAGGTGGGAGTCGGGAGCCGCTTTTTCCTTCTTAACCGCCTTCGGGTGAGGATGCATCGTTTCTACGGTCGAAAATAGGGGAAAACTGATATTTTTGCAATAAATGAAATTTAAGAATATTCACTCTTTCTCTCTAAGAAAGGGGCGCTGCGGCAAAAAAACAGATCCCGGTTTCGCCGTAGCGGCGTTGGAAGAGGGTCTGGAGGCCGGGGATGCCTTCGAGGGATTGGCCGCTGAAGTATTCCCAGACGAGGAGGCCGTCGGGGGCGAGCCAGGGGGCGATGTGGGCGAAGAGGGGATGGAGGGCGGCGTCGGTCTTGGTCTTGTCGTAAGGGGGGTCGGCGAAGACGAGGTCGAAGGGGGTGGGCGGGGTTTTGCGGAGGTAGTCGAGGGCGTCCCGCTCCAGGACGCGACCGGTCTCGGCGAAGCCGCAGAGGGCGAGGTTTTCCGCGATGCAGCGGCCGGTGATCCGGTTTTTCTCGACGAAGTGGGCGCTGGCGGCGCCGCGGCTCAGGGCTTCGAGGCCGAGGGCGCCGGTCCCGGCGTAGAGGTCGAGGACGCGGGCGCCGGGGACGCGCTCGCCGAGGGCGGAGAAGATGGCCTGCTTGATCCGGTCCTGGGTGGGGCGGATTTCGACGCCCTTGGGGACTTTCAACCGGCGGCCCCCGGCGCTTCCGGCGACGATGCGGAGGTTCATGGGGCGGAAGGGGCGGGGGCGGCTTTGGGCTGGGGCAGGCCGAGGCGGGAGAGGAGGTCGCTGTCGGGGTTCTCC
>CAISZB010000283.1 GCA_903889845.1 uncultured Verrucomicrobium sp.
CTGGTTCACATCTCCGAGCTCTCCGACACCCCGGTGCGCCGCACCGAGGACGTCGTGAAGATGGGCGAGGAAGTCTGGGTCAAGTGCCTCGGCACCGACGACCGCGGACGCGTGAAGCTCAGCCGCAAGGCCGCCCTCCGCGAGCGCGGCGAGGCCTCCGTCGCCAAGAACTAATTCCCCAACCCTAACCAGGAGAACATGCCATGCCCCTGACCATTGGAACGAAAGCCCCCGACTTCGCCCTCAAGACGAAGAACGCCGAAGGGCTCCAGGAAATCCGTCTCAGCGCGAACTTCGGGAAGAAGAACACGGTGTTGCTCTTCGTCCCGCTCGCCTTCACCAGCGTTTGTTCGGAGGAGCTCTGCTCCGTCTCCGGCGGCCTGAGCGATTACAAGGGCCTCGATGCCGAGGTCTACGGCATCAGCGTCGACAGTCCCTTCGCCCAGGAAGCCTGGGCGCAGAAGGCCGGGATCACGTTCCCGCTCCTCAGCGACCTGAACAAGACCACGGCCCAGGCCTACGACGTCTACCTCAAGGACCTCGGCGGCCTCGGGATCGGCGACACGGCGGCCCGTGCCGCCTTCGTCATCGGCAAGGACGGCGTGATCGCCTATGCCGAGCAGACGCCGACGCCGAAGGACCTGCCGAACTTCGCCGCCGTGAAAGCGGCCCTGGCGAAGCTCGCCTAAGTTCATCGCATCGCTTCAAAAAAGCGCCTCCCGAAAGGGAGGCGCTTTTTTTGTGCGGAGGGCGCTTCGGAACCGAAGCGGCCCTCTCCCAATAGGAGTCTGGGCGTATTGGTCCCGTCTTCCCACGCCGTATGTACCCTCGGAGATTCGGGGATTCAGCCGAGGCTGCGTCTCGGGAGGAGAAAAGCCTCCATCGTGCCGCTTCTTTCCCCTTACCGGCTCTTAGCTGGAGGTTGAGGGGGCACCCCTCAGAAGCCTACAAACGCGCGGTGGGCATGGAGCTGTACAGGGAAGCGAAGCGATTCTACCCGGTCCCGAAGGGCCGATAGTCTCCCGCTTTCTCCTGTTTCATCACTCCGCTTTCCCACTTCGTCACCGTCCGCTCGACCGACTCCGGGGATCAAATTACGCTCCTGCGAGCAAAAAGAAGCAAAAGGCTTGCCTAAGTTTCTTATGCAATTATAATCGCGCAAGCGTATTCCGATGGGGGGGCTGCGCGGGTTGAATCAACATTAGCCTTAGCCTTAGCCGAGACAAGGCCGATACAAGGGAGTTCGAGATGCCAGAAAAAGTCGTTGCACTGACGAAGGAAATTTCCCACCTCACAGGGACGGGGTTGAAGAGCATCCACGATGTGACGCGCCGCACGAAGACGATTGCGATCAACGCGATGATCGAGGCGGCCCGGATCGGGGAAAAGGGAAGGGGCTTCGCGGTGGTGGCCGAGGAGGTCGGCAAGATTTCCGAGCAGATCACCGAGATCGCCGTCCAGCTCGAGACGAAGCTGAAGGCCCGGGTCGGGGAACTCGACGCCCACGGACACACGCTGATCCGCGCGATCCGGGGAACCCGGCTGATCGACCTTTCCTCCAACATGATCGACATCATCGACCGCAACCTGTACGAGCGTTCCTGCGATGTCCGCTGGTGGGCGACCGATGCTGCCGTGGTCGATGCCCTGCAGGCGAAGAGCCCCGTGGAGGGCGAGACCCGAGATCGGAATCGCTGCGGCGACCGCTATACGTCCCTGGCCGACCACGCTTCGCGGCGTCTGGCCGTCATCCTCAACGCCTACACCGTCTACCTCGACATCTGGGTGGCCGACCTGAGCGGGAAGGTCGTCGCCACGGGCCGACAGAACAAGTATCGTGAAGCCCTGGGCCGCGACGTCTCGAAGACGGAATGGTTCCAGAGCGCGCTCAAGACGAAGAGCGGGGACGACTACGCCGTCTCGGATATCGAGATGAATCCGGTCTTCCGGAGCACCGTCGCCACCTATGCCGCGGCGATCCGCGAGGGCGGCCTTGCCGACGGGAAGGTCATCGGTGTCCTCGGCATCTTTTTCGATTGGGCGAAGCAGTCCCAGACGGTGATCGACAACGTCCGCCTCAGCGAGGAGGAGAAGAGGCACACCCGTTGCCTGATCCTCGACGCGAAGGGCCGCGTCATCGCCTCGACGGACGGGAAAGGGGTTCTCACCGAATCGTTCTCCCTGAAGACGGAGGAGAAAACCTCCGGGGCCTACACCGATTCCTGCGGACGGGTGGTCGGCTTCTTCCGAACCGTCGGCTACGAGACTTACGTGGGATTAGGCTGGTATGGCGTGATCGTGCAGGAAGTGGTGCAGCCCGGCGAGGCGCCGACTTCCAACCACGCTCCGGCTCGGCTCCGGATGGAACTCGACCGGACGGAGGCGCTTTCGCAAGCAGCCCATCGCCTGGCCGAGCGGAACGGCGAAGCCCTTCCCGACGACGAGGTGCTCTTCGGAGGGATGGCACCCCAGCCCCGGATTGATCTGGGGAAGATTTAAAGCTCTTTCGCCTCCCTCACACCACCACTTCCCCCGGGGCGATCCCGGCAGGGAGGGGGGTGGGCCGCTCGCACCGCGAGCCCACGGCCAGACGCACCCCTTCCTCCGAGGACCGCACCAACGTCAGGAGGGCGTCGAGGAGGTGGAGCGCGTAGGGCGCGGCGGCCCGGTGGGGGCGGTCGTAGAGGAGTTCGGTGGCCATATCGGCCAGGGCCAAGCCGATGACCGCGCCGCCGGGGGCCGGGGCCGGATCGGCATAGATGGGCGGGACCTCCTGCCAGACGGCTTCCTCCTGGCGGCGCAGGGAGACGGGACCCTGGTCGAGCGTGGCGAGGGAGAGGCTCCCTTCCGTGCCGTGAACTTCCAAGGCGGGCTGGCGATGGTGGGGGACGTCGTAGGAGGCCGTCAGGGTGGCGACGGCCCCGGTGGCGAAGTCGAGGAGGGCGGTGACGTGGGTGGGCACCTCGACGGGAATCCGGGTGCCCTGCTTCTTCTCGCTCGTCACGGTCCGTTCCGTCAGCGGAGTGCGGGTCGAGCCGGTGACGGCGGCGAGGGGGCCGAGGAGCCCGACGAGGGCGGAGAGGAGGGGCAGGGCGGCGTCGAAGAGAGGGCCGCCCCCGTTGCCCGCCTGGTAGAAGGTCTCGGGATCGGGGTGCCAGGTCTCCGGCGCGGGGAGGGAAAGGTGGGCCGTGGCGGAGAGGGGGACGCCGAGGCTGCCGTCGTCGATCCGGGCGCGACAGGTCTGGAGCGGGGCACCAAGGAAGAGATCGGGTCCGGCCCCGATCCGCAGATTCCGTCGGGCGGCCTCGGCGAGGAGGTTGCCCGCCTCGTCGATGTCGAGGGCGAGGGGCGACTCGGAGAAGAGGTGCTTCTTCGCCTCCAGAATGCGGAGGCTGATCGCGGCCCGGTTTCGGGCGGGGGCCATGTTTACGACGAGGGCGATGCCTTTATCGGCCAGGAGTTCGTCGATGGCGCACGGTTTTAGTCCGTAAGATTGGGCGCGGGTCTCTGCCCGGAAGAAATCGGCATCGGCGCAGGCGAGGGCCTGGATATTCGGGAACCGCCGGAGGCTGCTGTAGAAGGCGGCGGTCCCGTGGCCGCAGCCGATGATTCCGATGGGGAGGCGGCGCGGGGCGGTGCTCATGCGGGTTCAAGGTAGAGGCTGTTGCGCGTTTTGGGAAGACTGTGGTGGCGAGGGGGGGCGCGGGAGAGGGGGCGGCCCGTTGGGGCAGGGTAGAATCGCGACCGTGAAGGCATATTTCCCAAGGAGGAGTAACCTCCGCTGAATCTAACCTCCTTGGGAGGAATCACCATGGGAGGAGCTTCGGAACCGAAGCGGCCTTCTCCCAATAGGAGTCTGGGCGTTTTGGCTCCCTCTCCCCACACCGTACGTACCCTC
>CAISZB010000284.1 GCA_903889845.1 uncultured Verrucomicrobium sp.
CTCTTTGGCGATAAAGCGGATCGCCTCCAGCTGTGCAGGTAAGCGCAAAGCGCGATTGTACCCTGCCCCGAAGGGGTCCCCTTCCTCTTCGCGCCCCCTTACCCCCCCTCGCCCTTCGACTCAGGCCCATACCAATCCGCCCCGATCTCCACCTTCCCCTTGCCCATCTCTTGCCGCCGCTTGTTCGTGTCGCGGAGGGAGTAGACGCAGCCGCAATACTGTTGCGCGTAGAAGCGTTCCCGTTTGCTGACTTCGAGCATCTTATCGGCTCCGCCCTTTTTCCGCCAGTTGTGGGTCCAGTAGCTCATGCCGGGATAGCGCGCGGCGGCGCGGACGCCGCTGGCGTTGATCTGGTTCATGTCTTTCCAACGGGAGATGCCGAGGCAACTCGTGATGACCTTGAAGCCGTGTTCGTGGGCGTAGAGGGCGGTCCGCTCGAAGCGCATGTCGAAGCAGACGGTACACCGCTGCCCCTTTTCCGGTTCCCATTCGAGGCCCTTCACCCGGGCGAACCAGTTGTCCAGGTCGTAGTCGGCGTCGATGAAGGGGATGCCGATCTTCTCGGCGAAGCGGATGTTCTCGCTCTTCCGCAGGTCGTACTCCTCCCGGGGATGGATGTTCGGGTTGTAGAAGTAGAGGGTGAAGCGGAAGCCTTCCTGCGCCAGGGTCTCGATCACGCAGCCGGAGCACGGCGCGCAGCAGGTATGGAACAGGATTTCCTTCTCTCCGCCGGGGGCGGCGAGGGGGGCGACCGGTTTGATGCAGGGGGTGGGGGCGCAGGGCTCCATGCGGGAGAGGAGGTTACTTTTTCCGCACCGGGGTGGCGAGCGCCTTTTCTTGGGTCTGGGCCTGGGCCTGGGCCGCCGTCGGCTCTTGGGCCTTCTTAAAGCCTTCGCTCTCCCGGTAGGCGGACCAGCTGGCATCCTCGGCCAGGGCGGCGCGGATCCGCTCCCCGTCCTTCATCGCCAGGGCGGCGGCGAGGTCGCGGAAGGCCGCCTCCGGGTGCTGGGCCAGGGCGTGGAGGCAGGCGGCCTGGTAGAGGAGGATGCCGTCGGCGGGATGGCGCCGGGCGTTCGCCTCCAGGAAGGGCTCGACGAGGTAGGCCTCGCCCTGGTCGGCGAAGGCGTGGGCGGTGTTCGCGATCTCCTCCGGTGTAACCTCGATGTGGGTCAGGAGTTGTCCGAAGAGTTGCGCCGCCTCGACGCTCTTCTGCCGGGCCATGTAGGAGGAGAAGAGGAGGCGGTAGGGGGCGGGGTCGGAGGGATGCTTCGCGATGGCTTCCTTCGCCCCGGCGTCCTGCGTGGCCAGCTTCCGGCAAACGGCGATCCGGTAGGAGAACTTTTCGAATTCCCCGTTGCGCGGGTCGTCGGCGACGGCCCCCTGGATCAGCTTCTCCGCCTCGTCGAAGCGGTCGAGGGAGAGGAGGTAGGAGGCGAGGCGGACGACGGCCTCCGGCATGAAGGGGTCGAGGCGGAGGGCGTCGCCGTAGGCGGACAGGGCCTCGTCTTGCATGTGGCGGTAGGCGTAGACGTTGGCGATCGAGACGCGGAGCTTGGAGAAGGAAGTCCGGGCGTCCTGGTCGTCGAGGAACTTCGGATCGGACAGCAGGCGGTCGCAGAGATCCTTCCAATAGGCGCGGTCCCGGGCGACGGCCTCCGGCGGGATCGTGTCGAGGGGCTCTTTCTCGATCTTCATGATAATCCCGGAGGGGACGAGGTGGGGATACATCCAGAGGATGGGGAAGCTCTCCTCCACGTAGAAGGCGTGCCGGTCCTTGTTCCGCTCGAAGAGGAGGCGGGAGAGGTCGGCGTTGACCTGGAAGGCCTGTGCCTGTGCCGGGCTGGGGCTGTGCATCGCGTCGTTCAGCGCGGTGTCCAGATCGACGTCGTCGGGCATGCGGAGGCCGCCGTCGGGGGGGTAGGCCTTGTCCCGGCCCAGCCACCGCTCGAAGGCGTTGTAGCGGGTGATGTGCCGCTGCGCGTCGTACTGGTCGGAGAGGTAGTGGAGGTACATCCCGTCGGCAAGGGCGTTCTGCGTGATGAGGTAGAGGTCGGAGCGGTCGAATGCCGGATCGCGCTTCCAGCGGGCGGGCTGGGGACTCTCGCAGAAGATCATGTAGGTCGGGACGAAGCGCCCCGGATCGGTGCCGCCGAAGACGACCGCGCCTTTCTCCAGCGGGCGAAGCATTTCCGTCCCGTAGAGCCAGCCGAACCAGTGGCCCCGGAGGGTGGAGGCGGCTTCGTTCGCCGAGAAGGGGAGGAAGCTGAGGAGCGGGGCCAGGAGGAAGAGGGCGGGCGAGACCTCCCGCGAGTAGCGGCGCAGGGCCAGGAGCCCCCCCGCGATGCCGTAGCCGAGGGCGATGGCGAAGACGCAGTGGGCGGAGAGGTAGAAGCGTTGGCGGACCTTCCACGTCGTCTTGTCCCATTCCGGCGGCGGGGCGATGAGGGTGAGGAAGAGGGAGAGGAAGAGGAAGGCGACGACGAGGAAGAAGAGCCACTTCCGCTGCTTCGGAGGAAGGTTGCCGAAGAGGAAAAGGCTGAGGAAGGCGAGGAGGCAGAGGGGGAGGGTGAAGTTGTCGACGAGGCCCTCGAAGTAGGGGACGACCGACTTCGCCGTCAGATAGATGCGGCCTTCCTTCGGCGCGACGTTCGTCTGGGCCACCTCGGGCGGCGGCGCGGTCCCGACGAGGGGGCCGGCGGTGTTCACGATCAGGTTGGTCAGGTTGTCCTCGTACTGGCCGCGGCTGATCGAGTGGAAGAACCCGTCCTGCGTCCGGGCGTAGCCCCAGTTCATCGGCGGATTCGTCGAGGAGTAGAGCGGCATCAGGAGGTAGGGGGAGAGGCCGAGGAGGGTGAGGAGGAGGGCCTTGACGATGAAGCCGCCGTCGAGGCGGGAGAGGGCCGTCGCCCCGCCGATGAGGGCGAAGAGGACAAGGACGATCCACCCGTTGGCCGTCGAGAGGACGAACCATTGCTTCGCGACCCATGCGACGGCGGCGCAGGGGAGCGCTCCGGCGAGGAGGCCGAGGACGAAGCGGCGCCGCTCCCACCGTTCCTTCTCCAGCGCCCCCCGCCACAGCGCGAGGCCGAGGACGGCGGCGAGGAGGAGGAAGTCGAGCCGCTGGGCGGTCTGCTGGAGGAGGGGATTCCGCGAAAGCCAGGCGAGCCCTGCCGCGACGCCTCCGCCGATGAGGAGGTAGGAGGCGAGGAAGTCGGGGAAGAAGGAGGGCCGCGTCCGCCAGACGGCGATGGGAAGGACCGGCATCAGCATGAGGAGGCCCTGGTGGTTCGCCAGGCCGAAGGCGAAGAAGAAGAGGGCGGCGAGGAGCCAGTCGGTCCGCTCCGGCTCCCGGCACCAGCGGTAGAAGGCGATGAAGAGGGCGAGGGTGAGGGCGGCGTTGAGGGGGAAGACCTCGGCGATCACCGACTGGGTCCACATCACGTGGCTGAAGGCGAGGGTGAGTCCCGCCGCGAGGCCGGAGACGAAGGGAAGGAGGTGCGGGTTCAGTCCGGCCTCGCGATTCCGCTCCCCGAGGAGCCACCGGACCGAGTCGGCGACGAGCCACCCCGTCATCCCGCATGCGGCGGCGGCGAGGAACCCGGAGGAGACGTGGACGCGCCATGCGACGTTCCCCACGGGGAGCAGCGCGACGAAGAGATGGGCGATCGTCGTCCAAAGGGGATACCCCGGGGAGTGGGCGACGCCGAGGGTGACCGCGGCGGTGATCAGTTCCCCCGAGTCGGCCAGCGTCACGTTCGGCGCGAGCGTGCAGAGGTAGGTGATGAAGGCCCCGATCCCGGACAGAAGCCCCGCCGCAAGGGGGACGGAAAGGGTGACGGTGCGTTTGCCGAGGGAGAAAGTGAGGGGGGCCGTGTTCACGCGAATCGGGGTGAGGGAGGAGAGCTTAGATCAAATCGGTGTCGGGAAGCTAGAGCGGTTGCGGGGGGGAGGGAGAGGGTGCGGCCCTTCGGGACCGGGGAGAATCGCTTGCGCTTGCCTGTGCCGCTCCATGC
>CAISZB010000285.1 GCA_903889845.1 uncultured Verrucomicrobium sp.
CTGCCCGAGCACGCCGTCCGGTTCGAAACCTCGCAAGGAGAGACGCTCGTTGAGCCGTGCGACCTCGCCTACGTGAACCTCGGCTACACCCCGCGAAGCGCCTTCGCCGTCGGCGCGCTCCGCCAAAACGAGGGGGGCTGGATCGAGGTCGATGCCTCCTTCCGCACCTCGGCCCCCGGCGTCTGGGCCGTCGGCGAGGTCGTCGGGCCGAAGGCCCCCTCCGTCCTCACCGTCATGGGCCACGCCCCCACCGTCGCAGGCGGCATCGCCGCCGCGCTAGAGGACGGGGAAGAGAGGGAACGCCTCGTCGCGGGAATGAGGAAGAGATAGGGAGGGGAATCCCCTCCCTTGGCTGAAGGCGGATCGCCTTAGCGGGAAGTCGTCACCGTCGGCATCACCTTCGTCTGCGCGACGGCGCCGGAATCCTTGCCGTCCTGCCACGCGAAGAAGAAATGCATCGCCATCCAGAGGACCGCAACCCCCACCACGGCCCGCGCCACCCCCTGAACGAAATTCCGGGAAAGACCGGGCTCACTCACCTGCGCTGTTTTAACCGAAGGAGACATAGTGATGAACCTTGATGTGGCTTTTTAAGTTTTTACAGATAAAAAGTCAAACACTCTCTTTTGTCGCACCCCATCTGGTTCTTCTTCGTCCTTTTTGGGAAGGAGTTTAGGCTTACCCCATGAAATGGAAGGCGCTGCGGTATGTTTACCCGGTCGTTTCCCGCCGATCCGGGGGTGTCTCTATCGGGATCGACCTGACTCCCAGCAAGATTTGCAATGCCCATTGCGTCTACTGCGACGTCAACCGCTCGGAGATCGCTCCGAACGAGAACCTGGTCGACCTCGACACCCTGGAACTGGAACTCCTCTTCACCCTCCGGCAATGGCGGAGCGGGGACCTCTTCAAGTGGGATGAATTCAAGAAGGTCCCCGAGGCGCAGCGTGCGTTGAAGGACATCGCCTTCAGCGGCAACGGCGAACCGACCGCCTCCCCCCAGTTCCGGGAGATCGTCGCCCTCGCTGCGGCCCTGCGGGACGCCATCGCCCCCCCGGAGACGAAGCTGGTCCTGATCACCAACGGCACCTGCCTCGACCGCCCCGGCGTCCTCGGCGGCCTGCGCCGGATGCAACAGGGCGCCTACGCCATCTGGGCGAAGCTCGACGCCGGAACGCCGCGCTACTACCGCCGCGTCAACCGGAGCGCCGTCCCCTTCAAGCGGATCCTCGACAACATCGCCAAGACCGCCGAGAAGCATCCCGTCACAATCCAGACCCTCTTCCTGAAGCTCCGCGGCAAAGGGCCCGACACCGAAGAGATCGACGCCTATTGCGAGCGGATCAACGCGCTGCAGCGGAACGGAGGCCGGTTCGCCGGACTCCAGCTCCACACCGTCGCCCGCCCCACCGCCGAGACCTGGGCGCAGCCGCTGGAGGACAAAGAACTCGACGCCATCGCCTCCCGCATCAAGGAATCGACCGGCCTCCCCCAGCAAGTCGTCTACCGCAGCACCTACCAGGTCCCCCGGCAAGCCGTGATGGCCTGATCGCCGAAAGCAACGGACGCAGGGACTACTTCAGCCCCAGGACGTCCTGCATCGAGTAGAGGCCGGGAACGGCGCTCTGGCTCTTGACCCACTTCGCGGCGCGGAGGGCGCCGAGGGCGAAGACGTCCCGGTTGGAGGCCTTGTGGACCAACTCCACCCGCTCGCCGATCCCGGCGAAGACGACCGTGTGGTCGCCGATCACGTCGCCGCCGCGCAGGGCGTGCATCCCGATCTCGTCCCGGGTCCGCTTCCCCGGCTCGCCGGAGCGGCCGTCGCGGACCAGCTCCCCGTAGGGCTTCCCCTTCACCTCGCAGAGGATCTCCGCCAGGGAACGGGCGGTGCCGCTCGGGGCGTCGAGCTTGTTCCGGTGGTGCATCTCGACGACCTCCTGGTCGTAGTCGGCGCCGAGGGTCTCCGCCGCCTTCCGCACGAGGTGGAAGAGGACGTTGACGCCGACGGAAAAATTCGAGGCCAGGACGATCGCGATCTTCTCGGAAGCCTGCCGGATCGCCTCGCGCTCCTCGGGCGAGTGGCCCGTTGTACCGATGACCAGGGGGCGTTTCTCGACAACGGCCTGGCGGAGCAGGGCGTCGGTCGCGCTGTGGTGGCTGACGTCGATTACGACGTCGAAGGCGTTCAGGAGCGGGATATCCCGCCCGGCGGGGACCGTCGCGGAATCGAAGGCCGTGTCGGCCTCGGCCAACCGGACGATGGCACTGCCCAGACGACCGCGGCCACCGATGACGGCGAGGGAGAGGAGGGACATAAGAGGATTACAGCCCGAGGGCGTCGAGGGTCTTACCCAGCTTCGCCTGGCCCGCCGCGCTGAGCGGCACGAGGGGGAGGCGGACTTCCTCCGTCATCGCCCCGCGCCGGGCGAGGGCGAACTTCGTCGGCACCGGGTTCGTCTCGACGAAGAGGTCGCGGAAGAGGGGCGTGAGATGGCGGTGAATCGCCTCGGCCTCGGCCACCTTCCCGGAGGCGAAGAGGGAGACAAACTTGACCACCTCCGCCGGAATGACGTTCGAGGCGACGCTGATGACGCCGACC
>CAISZB010000286.1 GCA_903889845.1 uncultured Verrucomicrobium sp.
CTCCCTATAGGAGTATAGGCGTTTTGGTACTGTCTCCCCACATCGTACGTACCCTCGGAGATTCGGGGATTCAGCCGAGGCTGCCGCCTCGGGAGAAGAATAGCCTCCACCGCGCGCTTTTCTCCCTCTACCGGCTCTTAGCTGGAGGCTGAGGGGGCACCCCTCAGAAGCCTACAACGTGCGTCCGTCGCGACCCACCCAGGTCCGCCCCCCAGCCCCGAAGGGCCGATAGGCCCCACGCCCCCCCCTACGGCGCCGCCTCCAACGCCTTCAGCCTCGCCAGATTAATCCTTGCCTCCGCCGACTTCGGATCGAGCCGGAGGACCGCCTCGAACTCGGCCTGGGCCTCGCCCCGCTTCCCGAGGCGGAAGAGGACGATGCCGAGGTTGTTGTGGGCCTCGACATAGTCGGGCTTCAGGCTGAGGGCCTTCACGAATTCGTCGGCGGCCTGCCCGGGCTTGCCGGAGCGGTTCAGCGCATTGCCGAAGTTGTAATGATAGGTAGCGTTGGTCGGCTCCAAAGCCACGGCCTCCGCCAGGTGATCCAGCGCCTCGTCGGGATGACCCGTCTCCAGGAGGGCGGCGCCGTAGTTCGATTGGGCCAGCGGATCGGCGGGGCAGATCGCCAGGGCCTGCTCCATCTCGGCCATCCCGGAGGCGGCGTGGTCGGTCCGGTAAAGGGAGGCGCCGAGCTTGTCGTGCGCCTCGCCCATGTCGGGCCGCAGCCGGATCGCCGCGCGATAGCGGAAGATCGCCCCGAGGTCGTCCCCGGCTCCCGCCAGCTCCGCCCCCAGATTGCACTGCGCCCGGGGATTGTCGGGCCGCTTCGCCGCCGTGTCGGCCCACAGCGCCAGCGACGAGGCATAGACCTGGTTCCGCTGATGCGTCGCGACGGCCAGGGGAACGGCGACGAGGGCCGCGACACCCGCAACCCACCGGCCCTGCTTCAAAACCGCGTGGAGCAACAGGACAACACCGACCGCCACGGCGGCGAGCGGCAGATAGAACCGGTGTTCCGCCATCGTCTGCGTCTGGATCGGGAGGAAACTCGAACTCGGCGCCAGCACCGCAAAGACGAGGACCCCCAGGAACCCCGCCGCGGGCCGCCGGACGACGGCCCAGACCGTGACCCCCAGGAGCAGCGCCACCCCCGCCACATAAGGCCACGCCGCAGCGAAGTCGGGCAACAACTCATAGCCATAGTCGAAGACGAGCGGCGCGGGCCAAAACGCGAGGCCGAGGTAGAGCAGAACCGCCTTCGCCTGCGTCAGCGCATAGGTATAGACCGTGGCATTGGCAAAGATCCCCGAGTGGGCCAATCCCGCCTTCACCAGCCCGACGCTGTCCCCCCGCCCGTGCCGGGTCAGGATCGGGACCAGGAGCACGATCCACGTCGCGGCCAGGGCCAGGTAAAACCCCTTCCGCCGCCGCCACGCGACGGCGAAGGTGCCGGAGAGGAACGCCCGGTCGAAGAGGAACGCCAGGAGCGGCAGGGCCGCCGCCGCCTCCTTGCTCCCCATCGCGCCCAGGCAGGCCGCGACGGCGGCCTTCCGCCACCGCGCGGCGTGGAGGCAATCGGAAGCCTCCTCCGCCCGCACCAGCGCGTAGAGAGTCGCCAGACAGAAAAAGGCCGCCAGCGACTCCGCCCGCTGGACAATGTAGGTGACAGCCTCCGTCGTCAGCGGATGGACCAGCCAAAGAAGCGCGGCGGCAAAGGCCAGCGGCTTCTCCCTCCCGGCAAACCGCCCTCCCAGCAACGGCGCCCCCAGCGTCCGGCGCAGAAGCCCGTAGAGGAGCAGCCCCGCCCCGAGGTGGATGAGGAGGTTGACCAGATGAAACCCGTCGGCCGCCCCCCCGCCGAGGAACTGACTCACCGCCAGGGAGAAATTGACGACCGGCCTCCCCGAGGTGGAGAGGTTGTCCGGCGGAAACCACGACCCGAGGAGCGACCGGAGGGACATATTGGTCAGGATCGAGGGCTGATCGTCGAAGACGAAGGCCCCGCCGAAGCTGTTCCCGTAGGCCAGCAACCCGGCCAGGACGAGGAGCACGGGGAAGAACCGAGGAGAGGAAACCAGGGAGCCGGGAAAGGAATCCCCGGGGCCGGACGCAGAAACGGAGGCGGGCATGGTTCCGGCCATCTTTGCTTTTTCCGGCGCCGGAGGCAAATCTCTTGCCACTCCTGGGACAAATACCCCATACTGGCCGTCCCCCAGACTCCAGAGAAGCGCCAGACGAAAGCCGCCCAAAGCCGCATCAAAAGCCGCATCGTTCCCCTATGATCCTTCCCTCCCGCGAGACCTTCTTCGAGCTGGCCAAACAGGGAAACCTGATCCCCGTCTACCGGGAACTCGTCGCCGACCTCGACACCCCCGTCTCCGCCTACCTGAAGCTCGACCCCGGCACCCACTCCTTCCTCCTGGAGTCGGCCGACCGCACCAGCGGCAGCTTCTCCCGCTACTCCTTCCTGGGGGCGAATCCCTCCTGCGTCTTCACCATGCGGGGGAAGGAAGCCTCCATCGAGGAACACACCGCCGACGGCACCGTGAAAACGCGCCGCTTCACCAGCGACGCCGATCCCCTGGAGGAACTGCGCCGCCTCATGGCGCACTACCGCCCCGTCCTCCCCGGCCCCGCCTCCGGGCTGCCCCCC
>CAISZB010000287.1 GCA_903889845.1 uncultured Verrucomicrobium sp.
ATCCTTGACTCCAATACCTGCTTCCCCTCCAATGTCCCCAACGGGGTGTCACACTATTGGACCGCCACGTGTCTCAGTTTTGGACCGCCCTACGCACCCAGTCCCAGGGGCCGCCCTTGCCCTTCAGGAAGGCCTCGATGACGGCGACGACTTCGGTCGATTTCACGCGTTCACTCCTTCGGCCCGTATTTCTCGACGATGGCGTCGAGTTCGTCCTTCACGGCGGCGCGCTCGGCGGGGGTGAGGAGGTCGATGAAGAGTTTGCCGTGGAGGTGGTCGGTCTCGTGCTGGATGGCGACGGCGAGGAGGCCGGTGGCCTCGAATTCGAGGGGCTCCCCGTCGAGGGTCACGGTCTTCACGGTGACGCGCTTGCTGCGGCCGACGTCGGTGCGGAGGCCGGGGATGCTGAGGCAGCCCTCGGAGCCCCGCTCCTTGGCCTTCGTCCCGGTGACGACGGGGTTGATGAGGAAGAGGGGCATGTGGTCCTCCGGGTTCACGGCCTGCCCCTTCACGGTCATGGTGCTGGGGCGCGCCTCGTCGTCGATGCCGGTGATGTCGATGACGGCGAATTGGAGCGCCTTCCCGACCTGCTGCGCGGCGAGGCCGACGCCCTCGTGCTGTTCCATCGTCTCCAGCATGTCCCGGGCGAAGGCGCGGAGGGTGTCGTCGATGGCCTTGACCGGGGCCCCCTTGGCGCGGAGGCGGGCGTCGGGATAGTAAACCAACGGGAGGATCATGGGGGGGAAATCAGGGAGTGGGGACGGGAACGGGCGTGGCCGAGGTCGGCAGGTTGGAGAGGTCGGGATTGGCCTCGTTCGGCTCGGCGGTGAAGGTGGGGAGCTCGTCAATCCCGGCGATTTTGACGGCGTCCATGACGCGGATGATGATGCCGAAGGGGGCCTTCTTGCTCGACTTCAGGGCGAAGCGGGCGTGGGGGTCCTCTTCCTTGCGCTGCTTCAGGAGGGGGGCCAGTTCCTCGACGGTGATGAGGGTGGGGCCGACGTAGACTTTCTCGTCCTCGGTGACGGTGATGATGTCCGGCGTGGTCTGCTGGGAGGTCTTTGCCTGGCTCGACTCGGGGAGGTCGAGCTTGATCTGGGGTTCTTCCCGCCGGAAGACGGAGGTGACGACGAAGAAGATGAGGATGATGCAGAGAACATCGATCAGGTTGACGAGATTCAGGATCGGCGTGCGGCGGGGGCGGACGTGGAAGCGCATGGGGCCGAGGGGGGGCTTGGGCCTTGGTTTCTAGGCCTTGGTTTCCGGCTCGGAGTAGAGCTTCGAGAGAAGCTCGTTGCAGTAGCCTTCGAGTTCGACGGCGAAGCTCTCCACGCGGCGGCTGAAGATGCTGAAGGAGATGAGGGCGGGGATGGCGACGACGAGGCCGAAGACAGTCGTGTTCAGGGCCTCGGAGATGCCCCGCGCGATGGCGACGCCCTGGGTGGCGATCTGCTGGTCGCCGACGTTGCCGAAGATCTTGATGAGGCCGGAGACGGTGCCCAGGAGGCCGAGGAGGGGGCCGACGCCGACGGCGATTTCGAGGATGACGAGGCCCCGTTCGAGGCGGGAGATTTCGGTCCGGGCCTTGGTCTGGAGGGTCTCGGCGTTCTCCGACTTCGGCCAGGTCACGTTCCGCAGGGCGGTCCGGACGAGGCGGGCGAGGACGGTGCGGTCGTCGGCGAGGGATTCGATCTCCGTCGGCGCCTGGCCGTAGCGGAGGTTCTCGATGGCCTCGACGAGTTTCGGGTTGATGATGAGGTGGCGGCGGATGGCCAGGGCGCGTTCAAGGAGGACGGAGAGGGAGATGAGGGAGGCGAGCCAGAGGGGGGCCATGAAGAGGCCGCCCCGGACGAAGAACTGGATGACGTCGTGGAAAAGGTCCATGCGGGGGAAGATGTAAGGTGAAGTGGGTTACAAAGACGAGAAGTTTACACGGTACGCGCCGTTCTTCAATAGATGGAAAAGGTGATCTCCTCCCAATAACCGTCGCCTAGTTGCTGCTTCATCGTGTCGGAAAAGGGCTCGAAGGGGAGGCCTTCGCGGATGGCGTGGAGGGAGACGCTCTTCAGGACGTCGCTTTGGCCGCTTTGGGAGATGGCGGTGATCTGGTCGATCATGCCGTTGGAACGGACGTAGAACTTGAACCGGACCTCGCCGACGCCGAGGAGGGTCATGCTTTTCTCGACGTTGAGGTACCAGTAGGTGCCGATGGTCTTGTAGAGCTTTGCCTTGTATCGGCCGATCTCGGTCTCCTTCGATTCGGGGGCGGGGTCGCCGAGTTCCTTCGGGACGCCCCCGGCAATTTGGGTGCGGGATTGGGCAAAGGAAGGATAGGAGGCGGGGGGCGTCGGCGGGGTGGCGTCCTGGGGCTGTTGCTGCTGTTGTTGTTGGGTTTGCTGTTGCGGTTGCTGGGGCTGGGGTTTAGAGGCCTGCTGGGGAGGCTGGATCTGGGTCTGTTTGTCGTCGGGCTTCGGCGTCTTCTGGGCGTCCTTCAGGCCGGTGGTGCTGCCGGCTAGGTCGGGAGCGGGGGGGAGGAGGGGGGAGGCGGCGGTGCGGTCGAGGGTGGGGAAGGGCGGGGCGTCTGTCTGGCCGGTTTTCTTCGGGTCGCCGAGGGGGGCGGGGGCGGTTTGCGGGGGCTTGGTTGAAGTTGAGGCCGTGGTGTCGGTGGAGGAGCTGGCGGAGGGGCTGGCCGAAGGCTGAGGCGGAGAGGGTTTGGCTTGTTGAGATTGGGCCTGGGTCTGGGTCGGCTGGGATTTCTGTTGCTGCGGGGTGGGAGGCGTGGGGGTGCTGCCCTTTTGGGCGGGGCTGGCGGCGGTGTTCTGCCAGGTGAGGCCCGCCTTGGAATCGCCGCTCATGGAGGGGAGGGCGGAATCGGGCTTTTGCGGGGTCTCCCGGCTCCGCAGGGCGGTGTTGCGTTCCGATTCGAGGAGGGCATTGGGATCGACCTGGGCCGATTCCTGGGAGGGGAGGGTGGGGATGAAATCGTGCTTGGGAGAGGCCTGGGGAGGGGGCTTCGGCGGGTTGTCCTGGAGCTTCAGGACGGTGATCCGCGGCGGGGGGGGCGGCTGATTCGCCGAAGGGCGGATCAGGGGCATCAATTGCTGGACGACGCCGGAGACGACGAGGAGGAGGGCGCCGAGGTGGATGAGTACGGAAATCGCAATCCAGAACAAAAACTGCGACTCCACCCGCGATTTCACTTCATGAGGGTAGAATCAATGAAAGGAATAAGCAACCCCCCTTCCTGAACCTCAAAAAAGGCGGGGTTCCGAAAGAGGATCAAGAAGTAACGCAAGTCAGAGGAGGGTAAGTAAATTTCCTCTTATGGGTTGGTTTGACAATCCCGACTCGCTCTTTACTTTAGGGACTGAAACACGCTTCATTCAACCCCGGGTAAACACGTTATGGATCCCTCCGTCCGCAATATCAAAAGTGAGAAAATAGACGTCGAACGTAAAATCTTCATGTTCGATCTGAAAGAGAACGACCGCGGTCGTTTTCTGCGGATTACGGAAGATGTGCGCGGTCGCCGGGACACGATCATCGTTCCGGCGCCGGGCTTGGAAGAGTTTCGCCGCGCTCTCGACAGCATCATCGCTGCGAGCCGCGAGGCGGGGCCGCTTCCGGCCAGCTCGTTCCCCAGCTAGGGGGGGGACGTGGCGCTCGCCGCAGGGGCTTCCGGTTTCCGGGGTTCCAACTTTTGAAAAAGCCGGTCTTCGGCCCTGAAGGGGGCTGGAGACCGGTTTTTGCGTTGGGGAGGGTGCTGCCCTTCGGGGTTGGCTCCCGCTCCTATGCAGTTTCCCCCCTTTGGGTCTTTGTCGCTATCGCGCAGGTAGTCGCGCCCCTCCTCACCCCACCGAGGTGACCAGGTGCCGGATCGAGGCGAGGTTCGCGTCCTCGGCGAGGAGGGTGTGGAGGGTCGCGTCGCGGCGCAGGGCCTCGGTGAGGAGGCGCGCGGCGGGATCGTGCTGGCCCAGCCGGCACTCGTAGCAGGCCAGGTCGTAGTAGTAGAGGGCGTTGTCGCGGGAGGCCTGCGGCGCGTCGTAGAGGCATTGACGGGCGTCGCGGGTGCGGCCCAGCTCGTGGAGGCAGAAGGCGGCCTTCAGGGGGATGTCGGAGAATTCGTCGTGGAGCCGGACGACTTCGTCCAGGCCGTCGGCGACGGAGAGGGCCGAAGCCCAGAGGCCCAGGTCCATGAAGGCCATGAGGAGGAAGCGCTGGACATGGGGTTCCCGGGCGATCATCGCGACGGCGGGGTCGGGGTTCGCGGCCAGTTCCCGGATCTCCCGCAGCGTCTCGATGCTCATGCCCAGTTCCCAGTACCCCGTCGCGGCCTCGACGCAATGCCGGGCCGAGGACGAGATCCGGGAGTAGAGGGACGCCTCGCTTCGGGAAATCGGGTCGGCGGCGGCAGCGATGGGGGTTGAGGAGGTGGACGCTGCGGCGCTGGAGGCGTGTTCCGTCATCACCTTCAAGTTAAGCCGGAAACGTGCCAATATCGCGACAGCCAGGGGACAATTCGGGGACTCAGGCATTGTATTGATTTAAGGGGTTCGAGAAGAGTGTGTTGCTCCCGTTTTTATGGGGCTCTGCCGTGCGGGTGTTTTGGGTCTTCTCTTTGGTGCGCTTTTCCGGTTAGTTTTCTTCCTTATGGGTATCCATGCAGACAGTTGGATTCGGAAGATGGCGTTGGAGAAGGGCATGATCGAGCCCTTCGCCGAGGGGCAGGTGCGGCATGCGGAGGACGGCTCCCGCGTCATCAGCTACGGCATTTCCAGCTACGGCTACGACCTGCGCGTCTCCGACGAGTTCAAGGTCTTCACGAATGTCTTCAACTCGATCGTCGACCCGAAGAACTTCGACGAGCAGTCCTTCGTCGACATCAAGGCGTCGACCTGCATTGTGCCGCCGAATTCCTTCGCCCTGGCCCGCTCGGTCGAGTACTTCCGGATCCCGCGCAACGTGCTGACGATCTGCCTGGGCAAATCGACCTATGCCCGCTGCGGCGTGATCGTGAACGTCACCCCCTTCGAGCCGGAGTGGGAGGGCCACGTGACCCTCGAAATCTCGAACACGACGCCCCTGCCGGCGAAGATCTACGCGAACGAGGGGCTGGCCCAGGTCCTCTTCCTGGAGGCGGAGGAACTGTGCGAGGTCTCCTACGCCGACCGGGGCGGGAAGTACATGAAGCAGCGCGGGATCACGATTCCCAGAATGTAGCCGTAGCCCGGTCCCGGGGAGGTTGACGGGGAAAGCGGGCGCGATGCCGCAGGGGGCTTTTGGAGTTGTTTCGGGGTATCCTTGAAGGAAACTAGTTTCCATCTATGAAACAGAACGAACCTCCCCAACCCGAATCGTGCGAGGCCGTCGTCGCCTCGCGACTCCGCAGCCAGTCCGGCGTCGTCCGGGCGGAGGTCCATCCCGGCGCGCGGCTCGGGGCGACGGTGGCGGTCGAATACGATCCGGCCACCCTCGACGACGAGGCCGCCGGGAAGCTCGCGCAGAGCGCCCTCCCCGCGCTGGTGGGCCGCTTCGAAAAATGTACGATGCGCCTCACGGGGCGGGCCTGCGAGGGGTGTGCCCTGAAGCTGGAGCTGAAGGCGGAGACCCTCGACGGCGTCCGCCGTGCCACGGCGACGTTCCTCGGCGGCGTCATGACGGTGACCTACGACGGGGCGAAGCTGACCGAGGCCGAGGTCGAATCGAAGGTGCGCGCCCTGGGCGCGCCGGTGAAGCCGCTTCCCGCGACGCTGGAGGAAGAGGAGGTCCCGAAGACGTGGCGCGACTGGTTTTCCGGGGAGCGGCTGGAGATGCTCCTCACCGGGGCGACGCTGGTCTTCATGCTGGCGGGCTGGTTCCTGCCGAAGGCGGGGGTGCCTTCCTTTGTCGCCGATATCTGCTACCTCCTCGCCTACCTCGCGGGCGGGTTCTTCGGCGTCCAGGCGGGGTGGCAATCGCTCCGGCAGGGGCAGATCGACGTCGATCTGCTGATGGTCGTCGCGGCCCTCGGCGCGGCCTCGGTCGGGGCTCCCTTCGAGGGGGCGATGCTCCTCTTTCTTTTCTCGCTTTCCAACGTCCTCCAGGCCTACGCCATCGGACGGACGCGCCGGGCGATCCGGTCCCTGATGAAGCTCCGGCCCTCCAGCGCCCTCTGCCGCCGGGACGGGAAGACCGTCACGGTGCCGGTCGAGGAACTGGTCGTCGGCGATGTGGTGATCGTCCGGCCGGGGGAGAGTATCCCGCTCGACGGCGAGGTGATCGAGGGGGAGAGCGCGATCGACGAGGCGATGTTGACCGGGGAATCGATTCCGGTGACGAAGGGGGTCGGCAAGCCGGTCTTCGCCGGGACGATCAATCAGACCGGAGGCCTGGAAGTCCGCATCACGCGGCTGGCGAAGGACTCGACCCTGGCGAAGCTGATCCGCCTCGTCGAGGAGGCCCAGAGCGAGAAGGCGGGGACGCAGCGCTTCCTGGAGCGGGTCGAGCAGGGGTACGCCATCGCCGTGCTGACGCTGACGGCGGGGCTGGCCCTCATCCCGTGGCTGGTCTTCAAGCAGCCGTTCCACGACGTCTTTTATCGCGCGATGACGGTGATGGTCGTCGCCTCGCCGTGCGCCATCGTCATCAGCACGCCCGCCTCGATCCTCTCCGCCATCGGCGGCGGGGCGCGGCGCGGCGTCCTGTTCAAAGGGGGCGCCCACCTGGAGCGGATGGCGGGCATCCGGGTCTTCGCCCTCGACAAGACGGGGACGCTGACGCGGGGGAAGCCCGAGGTGACCGACGTGATCGGGAGCGCCGGGGTGAAAGAGTCCGAACTCCTCTTCCTGGCCGCCGCGGTTGAGGCGAAGTCGGAGCATCCCCTGGCGCGCGCCATCGTCGCGGCGGCGCAGGCGCGGCAGTTGAGCATCGCGGAGGCGTCGGGGTTCCAGTCGGTTTCAGGAAAGGGCGCCGCGGCGACGGTCGGCGGCCATCGCATCGCGGTGGGGAGCCCTACTTATTTTGCCGGGCTGCCTTGCGAAGGCTTGGCCGAGGTCGAGGCGTCGCTCGGCGTTCTGCAGGACGCGGGGAAGACCTGCGTCCTGGTCGGGGAACTGTTCGACACGGGCAAGGATGAGGGGAAGACGGGTCGCATCCTGGGCGTCCTGGCCGTCGCCGACGTGCTGCGGCCCGAGGCGGCCCGTTTCATCGCGCGGCTCCGTACCCTGGGCGTCCGCCGGATCGCGATGCTGACGGGCGACCACGAGCGGGTGGCCCGGGCGATCGCGAAGGAGGCCGGGGTCGATGAGGTCCATGCCGGGCTCCTGCCGGAGCAGAAGGTCCAGGCGATCCGGGAACTGAAGGACTTCGGCCCCGTCGCGATGGTCGGGGACGGGGTGAACGACGCCCCGGCGCTCGCCGTCGCCGACATCGGGATCGCGATGGGGGCGGCGGGGACCGACGTCGCGATGGAGACGGCCGACGTCGTCCTGATGAACGACCACCTGGAGAACATCGCCTTCGCCCTCGACCTCAGCCGCCGCGCGCGGCGCGTGGTGATCCAGAATCTGACCTTCGCCCTCGGCGTCATCGTTGTCATGGTGACGGCGACGCTGATCGGCCATGTGCCGATCACCCTCGGTGTGGTCTGCCACGAGGGGAGCACGGTGCTGGTCTGTTTGAACGGATTGAGGCTGCTGTTGGTGGGGAAGGGGTAAGAGACTGTGACAAAACTCTAAAGTCGGTGTAGTTTTAGAGTTTCCAGTATGGACGAACCCGTTGCCAGCGTTGCGGCCGAACCTCCCTTCCCCACCCGCCCCCCGGGGCGCCAGGCGGCGAAACCCGCCGATTTTACGCTGAGGGAAATGGCCGTATTCGGCTCCACCGCAGCGCTCATTCTGTTGTCGGTCAATGCCCTCGTTTGCGCGACGTGGAGTTCTTTCTTCGGTCTGCCCGGCTGGATCGCCTGGCAGGCGCTGCCGGGGGCGCTGGCTGTCGCGTTTATTCCGGCGACGTTTCTCCGCTTCCGTTCCGCCCATCCGGCGGTGACTGTCGTCTACGCCCTTTCCGCCGTGTGGCTGGGGTTATTGAACTTCGCTTTCTTTGCGGCGGTCGGCTGCTGGATCGTGGAGGGGATGGGCCGACTCGCGGGATGGTCTTTGCCGCCGTTCGCCTTGGCGGCGGTCCTGTTCGGCGTCGCTGTTTTGGCGACAGGGTACGGGCTGATCAACGCCAGATGGATCCGCGTCAGTCGCGTTGAGGTCCGCTTGCCTCATCTCCCCGAAGTCTGGCGGGGGCGCACGGCGGCCTTGGTCACCGATCTGCACCTGGGACCTCTGTTGGGTGCCGGATTTCTTCGTGGAATCATCGCCCGGCTTCGTTCCCTGCAACCCGACGCGGTCTTCGTCAGCGGCGACATGTTCGATGGTTCGACGCATGGCCTCGATCAACTCGTCGCTCCGTGGAGTGAATTCTCGACGCGTCGGGGAATTTATTACGTGACCGGAAATCACGACGAGTTTGCCGAGCGGAGCCTCTTTATCGATGCGGTGAAGCGCACCGGCGTCCGGGTCTTGAACAACGAGAAGATCTCCCTCGACGGCCTCCAGATCATCGGGGTCCACGACTCGGAAGCGGGCAATCCGAGCGAGTTGCGCTCCATCTTGCGCCAAGTGCAGATCGACCGGCGGTCCCCTGGCATTCTTCTCGCCCATCGTCCCGTGAACCTCTCCGTAGCCGAAGAGGAAGGCATCTCCCTCCAGCTTTCCGGTCATACCCATCGAGGGCAGTTCTGGCCGTGGAACCTGCTGGTCTCCCTCATCTATGGGCGCTTTGCCTCCGGGCTCAGCCGCCTCGGCAAACTCCAGGTTTATACGAGCAACGGCGTCGGGACCTGGGGGCCTCCGCTGCGGGTAGGAACAAAGTCCGAGATCGTGCTCCTCCGTTTCGAAGAGGAGTTGGACAGACCCTAAAACCGACCGAGACTTCCTTGGGAGGAATCCCCATGGGGGGAGAATCCTCCCAGCGCCACGCCCTCCTCCACCAGCAGCAGCGGAATCCCGCCGCGCACCGGATAGGCCACGGTTCCGTCCTCCCGTACCAGGAAAGTGTCCGTGTCCGTGGGGACGGGCTTTCCTCCCCGGTTGAGGCCTCCAGAGGCCGCGAGGCGGGCGGCCTCTTCCGGCGGCAGGGGGGAGAGCGGCTGTCCCGTCTCGGGGCAGCGCAGGAGGGGGAGGAGGACGGGATCGAGCATGGCTGGGGTCAGTAGAGGAATTTGTCCTTCGGCTCGGGAATCGCCTTCACCGATTCAAGGGTGAGGACCGGCTCCTGCTGGTCGGCCGCTGGGGACTGCGTGCCCGTGCCGGTCTTCGCCTTTGCCTTTGCCATTGCCTCAAAGTGGACAGTGCCGACGGCCTGGGCCCAGCCCATGCCGGGCAGGTCGGCGGGGGGCGTCCCCTCAACGGCGAGGGCGACGGGCTGGGCGTCGGCGGCGCAGCAGAACATCAGGAAGCGGACGAGGTGGAAGCGGTTGCTTCCCTCCGCCTGGGCCTGGGCAGAAGGATCGTATTGGCCGATGACGCGGACTTTTTTCCCGTCGAGGGCGGCCATGCTCTTCGGCAGGCCGATGGCCATGAAGAGGTCGGTGACTTCGAGCGGGATGACGCCCGCGCCGTCGGGCTTCCAGGCGTAGGTGGCGGCGTCTTCCTCCGCCGCGCCCTTCCCCTTGAGGAGGGCCGAGGGATCGGCGACGGTCCGGTTCGCGAGGGCGAGGGAGGAGAAGGAGCCGGGGGCGGCGGCGAGGGCGAAGAGGAGGACGAAGGCGAGGGTCAGGTCCCGGCCCGATTTCCAGCGGGGGCGCTCCGTGTCCGGGAGGAGGAGGAAGAGGGCGGCGGCGAGGAGGAGGAGAACGCCCGTCCCGGCGACGAGGGGATGGAGGAGGGGGTGAAGGAGGGTGGTGACCTGGCAGCTGACGTAGGCGTGGAGGAAGGCCGTCCCCATCGTGGCGAGGGCGAGGACCAGCGGGAGGCGGCGCAGGGAGGGGATCATCGATGCCACGGGTGGAGGAGGTAGAGGGAATAGAGCCACGCCAGAACGATAGCACCGCTGGTGACCCGGAGCCAGATCCCGAAGACGATGCGCCGGGGGAAGAGGGCCTGATAGACCCAGAGGAGTTTCAGGTCGAAGAGGGGGCCGGCGACGAGGAAGGCGAGGAGGGCGGGGAGGGAAAACTGGGGGAGGGCGGCGGCGATGAAGGCGTCGGTGGTGCTGCAGACGGAGAGGAGCTGCGCCAGGCCGACGGTGGCGATGGGGGAGAGCCACGGGTTCCCGGCGACGGCGGCGAGCCATTCCCGGTTCACGCTGGTGTTGAGGAAGGAGGCGACGGCGGCGCCGATGACGAGGTAGAGGGTGACGGAGAAGAAGTCGTCGGCCAGCGGCCCGAGGGCGGCGAGGAGGCGGCGCTGGAGGGGGGTGATCGGGGCTGAGGAGGGGGAAGTGGGAACGGTGGCGGGTTCTTCTCCCGCGCCGGGACGGAGGACCTCGGCGCCCTTCTTTCCGGCCAACCATAAGACCAGGATCAGGACGAGGAGGAGGCCCGCGCCGAGGCGGAGGAGGACGACCTTCCATGGTTCCTGCGTGCGGAAGGCGAGCCAGGTGCTGGCGAGGGAGAAGGGATTCGCCAGCGGGGCGGCGAAGAGGTAGGCGGCGGCGGTCGGCAGCGGCACGCCCTTGCGGACGAGGCGGAGGACGACGGGGAGGGCGCCGCACTCGCACAGGGGGAAGAGGAACCCGGCAGCGCAACCCGCCGCGATCCCGGCCCGGGGACCGAGGCGCAGGAGGCCCCGGAGCCACGCGGCGGGGAGGAAGAGATCGACGAGGAGGGAGCCGATGGCCCCCAGGAGGAGGAACGGGATGCCCTCCAAAAGGAGGGCGGCGAAGGAGAGGAAGAAATCGGGGAAGGAAAACCAGCCACTCACCATGCGGGGGACTCTGCCATCGAGGTCCGCGCTTGGCGAGGTTCGTTGACGGACCCTAATGCCGTCCCTGCGTCATCCTCACCGCCTGGAGCAGGGCGATCTCTCCGCGGAGGCGCTGGATCTCTTCCCGGGCGCTCGCCAGCTCGCTGCTGGTGGTGCGGAGGCGGTTGGAGACGATCTCGGCGAAGATCTTGTAGACGACGGCGTAGATCGTGTCCCGGTCGTGCGGGAGGAGGTTGTCGAGGAAGGCGGCGTCGATGGCCAGGCAGGAGGTGCGCGCGGTCGTCCGGACGGCGGCGGAGCGGGGCTCGTAGTTGATGATGGCCAACTCCCCGAAGATGTCCCCCGTGGTGTGGAGGCGGGCGATGGTGGCGTCGTTTTTCCGGACCTCGACTTCCCCGGTGAGGAGGACGTAGAGGTAGCTGTCGTAGACGCCGTCGGCGATGATGGTCTCGCCCAGCTCGTACTGCCGCAGCCGGCTCATCTTGAAGATGCCCAGGATGTGACGATCCTCCAGGTGGCTGAAGAAGGAGATACCCTTCAGCGTTGCGAGGATGGCGGGATCGTGCTCGATGGAGGGCGTTTCCTTCATGGGTGGGGGGCGCGCTGCTAGAAATCTACCTTATGTTGTCGGCATTGCGCGGGGAAAATGGACCGATTTCTGGCGGGAAACGAAAAAACCCCGCTCCGGGAGGCCCGGAACGGGGTTTTTGGGAAAGCAAAGAGGCCTAAGGCCTTACTTCTTCTTCAGGATCGGGAGGCCGGTCCGCTCGTTCTCGCTGATGACGTAGCCCTCGGGGAGGGCGTCGATGGCGCCTTCCTTGGCCTCGGAGCCGAAGTAGTAGAGGCGCACCTTGGTGCCGCCGCGGAGGGTCTGCTCGCGGGCATGGAGGAAGAAGGTCTTGCCGCTTTTCTTGCTCTTGACGCTGAATGACATGATTCTATTTCCTTGGGTTGGTTGGGATGCTGGGAGGCCGGGCCTCTTAGATGAGGCCAGCCGCCTTGAGGGTCTGATAGCTGCCGTTCTTCGTGAGGGTCTTCAGGGCGCGGGCCGAGAGTTTCACGGAGACGTAGCGATTGATTTCGGGGACGAAGACGCGTTTGGCGCGGAGGTTCGGCGTGAAGACGCGGGCGGTGTTCGCGGTCACGTGGGTACCGATACCGCCCTTCTTCTTCGCCTTACCGCTGCGGAGGATCCGGTGGCCCTTGGTGGGGCCGACGCCGGTAATGGAGCAACGACGGGACATGGTGTTGGGTTCCTGGTTGGGGGTGATGAGTGATGGAAGGAGCGTCGTTACTTCGTCAGGAGGACGTTGCGGGCGCGCTTGATCTCGCTCGTCAACTTCCGGTGGAGCTTCGCCGGCATGCCGGTGACGCGCCGGGGCAGGATACGCCCGTTCTCGGTGACGAATTTCTTCAGGGTCTCGGTGTTGGTGAACCCGATGGCTTCCTGGTTGATGTCGATCCGCTTCTTGTGGACTTTCTTTGGCGGACGGCGGCGGCGGCGGCCGTCTTTGCCGGTGTCTTTGGTCTGGCTCATGATGGAGTCTCTCTCTGTCTGGGTGTTGCTTTAATTGTGAAGGGGGGGGCGGGATGCTAGTCCTTTTCCTTGCGGCGGTCGTCTTCCTCGGAGGCGTCGTCTTCCTCGTCGACCAGGGCCTCGGCCGAGTCCATGAACTGCGGGATCGTGTCCCAGCGGCGGCGGCCCTTGTTCTCGCGCTCCAGCTGGGCCTGGCACTCGACGGTGAAGCGGGCGTGGGGGATGGCTTCGAGGCGGACCTTGGGGATGACCTTGTTCGACATCTCGCAGATGCCGTAGTTGCTTCCCTCGATCCGCTTCAGGGCCTCCTCGATCTCGTAGAGGGCATCCTGTTCCTGGGAAAGGAGGCTGAGGGCGAAGTCCTTGTCGTAGGCGTCGCTGCCGGCGTCGGCCTGGTGCATGCCGAAGGCGGACGCCTCGCTCCCCTCGGCGCGGACGCGGAGGGTGTCCTGGGCGACGCCCTGCATCTGGTTGAGCAGGTGGTCGCGCAGTTCGATCAGGCGCTGCTTCTGCTGGGTGAGGAATTCCCGGGTGAGGTGCTTGCGGGAGGTTTCCTCCGGCAGCTTCGCCGGGGCGGGGCGCAGGGGCAGGTTGTTGACGGGCAGGGGCTTCGGCAGGAGCTTTTTAAAGGCCGAGGACGGGGCGGGAACCGGAGCCGCGGTTTTTTTCGCGGCAGGGGCGGCGGGTTTGGAGGCCTTCGCCGCGGGGGTCTTGGAAATCTTGGGTTTGGACACGGTCTTCTGAATCTTCGTTGCGGGCTTCGTTGCTTTGGCCGTCTTGGCCGCCTTCTTGACCACCTTCACGGCGGCCTTGGAAGACTTCCCGGCAGGCTTGGAGGCTGCCTTCGGCCGCGAGGGGGCCTTGGCGCTCTTTGCTTTCGGAGAGACTGCGGGCTTTTTGGTCGCCTGCTTTTTCCGGTCGGGTTTAGCCATAGGGGGTTCGTTTCTATGGGGGGCCCTCTCTTTTGCCAAGCAAAAAGTACAGGGAGGGAAAGTATCGGGACCAGGGGGTTCGGCCAAAGTTGCTTTTTCGTACTGCACCTGATAGGCAGAGGCGATGTCACCTACCTGGCTCCAGATCGCTCTCCTTGGCCTCGTCCAGGGAGCGGCGGAACTCCTTCCCGTTTCCAGCTCGGCCCACGTCATCGTGGTCGAGAAGCTCCTCGGTCTCGACCCCGCGGCCCCGGCGATGACGTTCCTCCTGGTGATGCTTCACACGGGAACGATGGCGGCGGTGATCGTCTATTTCTGGAAGGCGTGGCGGGAGAGCTATTTCCCGAATGGGGCCCGTACGAAGGAGGTCCTAGGGCAGGTCGTTCTGGCCACGGGGGTCACGGGAGGGGTTGGAGTGGTGTTGATCTTCTTGATCGAAAAGCTTTTAGCCCTCGCCACGGGTGAGACGAAGGCGGAAATCGAGAGCCTTTTCTCGTGTCTCCCTCTCATTGCGGTCGCCCTGGCAGCGGCGGGTATCGTCATCCTGATCTCCGGCTACCGGACGCGCGGCAAGGAGGAGCAGGGTGGCGAGGTTGCCCTTTCCTCGGCGGGGTGGATCGGGGCGGTGCAGGGGATCTGCCTGCCCTTCCGCGGCTTTTCCCGTTCCGGGGCGACGATCTCCACTGGGCTCCTCCTTGGGGTCGGTCGGCGCCGGGCGGAGGAGTTCAGCTTCGCCCTCGCTGTCGCGCTGACGCCGTTGGCGTTGGGGAAGGAACTCCATCGCTTCCTGAAGACGGAGAAAGAGGCCGGGGTCGGCTGGGACGATGTGCCGCATCTTCTTTTGCCGGGGCTGGCCGGTGCGTGCTTCGCCTTCCTGGCAGGACTCCTCGCGCTGAAGTTCCTCTCCCGGCTGCTGGAGGGCGGGCGGTGGCATTACTTCGGTTGGTACTGCCTGGTGGCGGCGGCGGGCGTCGCGGCGCTGGCCTCGGCGGGGTGGTAGGAATTTTTGAGCGCGGGTGCCATTCTCCCCAGAGTCATGGGAGTAAATATTCCTATTGTGAGAAACGGGCCTTTCGTTGTAGCCTCCTCGGCAGGTGGGTGAGGTTTAAAAAACCCTTTTTGAACAAAAGCCAGGAAATCGAAGTCATCGAACTATGAGCAACGCCCTTCTCGAACACGCCGCAGCGAACCCGTCGGCGAAGTCCTCCAAGATCAACGCCTCCCTCGCGGGGAAGTACCTGACCTTCTGCCTCGGTCAGGAATACTACGGCATCGCCGTCCTGAAGATCCGGGAGATCATCCGCCTCCTCGACATCACGCCCGTGCCCCAGATGCCGAATTACATCCGCGGCGTCATCAATCTGCGCGGCAAGATCATCCCGGTGATCGACCTCCGCATGCGGTTCCACCTCGCCAAGGCCGACACGAACGAGCGCACCTGCATCGTCGTCGTCCAGGTGGAGCTCCCCTCTGGCGACAAGACCCAGATGGGGATGGTCGTCGATGCGGTCGAGGAGGTCATCAACATCTCCCTGGCCGACATGGAGGAGACGCCGAACTTCGGCTCGAAGCTCCAGTCCGACTACATCCTGGGCATGGCGAAGATCAAGGGGAAGGTGAAGACCCTCCTCGACATCGACCGGGTGATCAGCGCCGACGCGCTGGCCGAGGTCGCCGCCGCGATCTGAGGTCCGCCACTCCGTCTTTTATGAAAGAGCCCTTCGGAAACGAAGGGCTTTTTTAATCCCCGGCTCCCCGGCTTTCATCCCCGGTTCTGACGGATCTATCCCTCGCGCCTTGATGCGGGGCGGCCAAGGACGCACTCTCGCATCATGAGCCGTCTTTTCCTTTTTTTTGTCTTCCTTGGTCTTTGGGTCCCCTTCGGGGCCGGGGCGAAGGAGGTGAACCTTGTCCGGAATCCCGGCTTTGAGTCGGGAGAAAGTGCCCCCGACGGATACGAGCTGCAGGGCGCGGCGGCCTGGGGCCGTGTCGGCGGGGGGGACGAGATGGCCTCGCGCGGCATTCTCTTTCCCGGCACGGCCTCCGGGGGCGGGGCGGTCGCGCAGAAGGTCGTGGGCCTCGACCCGGCGAAGGGGCGTTGGGTGACGTTCCGTTTCCGGGGCCGGGCCGAGGACGGCTTCGCGATCGCCGACGACTCCCTCAAGATCAAGATCGAGTTCTATGCGAAGGGCGGGAGCAACTACCTCGACTGCGCCTCGCGTCCGATCTACGCCGAGATCGAGCGGGACCGTCGCGACTTTACCGCGAACGGCAATCATCATCGAAACGGCGCCTCGGTCTGGCGGACGTACGAGTTGGAGGAACTTCTCCCCTTTCCCGAGGTCGATGCGGTGCGGGTCAGCGTCGTCTATGCGGCGGGGGCGTCGACTTCTTCCGACCATGCCACCTTCATGATCGACGACTTCTCCCTCGTCCAGCGGAAGGCCTCGCGGACGGGGCGGGTCGATCCCGCCGCCGCGCAGACCCCGGACCAGAGCGCCGCCCAGGGCCGGGCGGTTCCGGCGGGCGAAGAGAAGAAGCTCATCCCCCTCGGCGGGCGCTGGTATTACGAGCCCGACCTCGCCGCCGGGGAATCCCCGACGGCGGCGCCTGTCCCCCTCACGATCACGGAGGAGAACGCCGAACGGCTTTTCTACCGGACCGACCGCCTCGTCACTCCCTTCCTGGGGAACATGACCGCGTGGCTCCGCCCCGGTCACAAGGACGAGCAGGGGAACGTGGTGACGCAGGACCGCTTCGTCCCCGACAATGTCGTCGTCCTTTTCCGCGGCGACGGTTTCCTGACGCTGAAGACGAAGGGGATCCCGAATCATCCGACGGCGCAGTTCCCCGGCCTAAATCCCAGCTACATCCAGGCCCGGACGCGGACCTACCGCCTGCCGCTGGAGCCGACGCTCAATCCCCAGGCGGTGCCGATGGACGACAGTGACCGCAACGGCGCGCTGCCGATGGGCCCGATCGGTGTCGCGATCAACGGCGTCGTCTTCTTCAACCCCTTCGACGCCGGGATGCGCGATGCCTCCAGCATCATGGACTTCTGCTGCGGCCATCCCGCGCCCGACAACCAATACCACTATCACAAGTATCCGATCTGCGTGAACACGCCTTTTGTCGACAAGGGGGACGCGCCTTCAGGCATCCTCGGGTTCGCCTTCGACGGCCTCCCGATCTACGGCCCCTACCAGGAGGCCGGGGTGATGGCGAAGGACTCCGCGACGAATCCGCTCAACGTCTTCAACGCCTGCTACGATGAGGCGCGGGGCTGGCACTACCACGTCACGCCGGGGAAGTTCCCCTACCTCATCGGTGGCTACTTCGCGAAGGTCGAGGCGAGTAACGTGATGCAGGGGCGCGGTCCCGGCGGTGGAGGGCCGGGGGGGCAGGGCGGGCCGGGTGGCTTTCCTCCTCCGCCTTTCGGCGAGGGGGGCGGGCGTCCCTTCCCGCCTCCGCCGGATTAGGCTCGGGGGGGGATTCTTTTTTTGTCGCCCCCGGAGGAAGGTTTCTTTACAGTCCCCCTTCCTGTCCGCTTGTTTTTAAAAACGCACGGGCCGTTAGCTCAATGGTTAGAGTAGGTGCCTTTTAATCCATTTTGGTCCTTTTGCCTCATTTTGCCTAAAAATGACAGGAATTCCTTCTTCTTCCTAGTCAGTCTCTTAAAGAGAATATTCTCGTGCCTGAAGTGACCTGGAGAAGCCCGATTTTCCTCAACCAGGTTGCTAAAAAAGGTTGCTACTTTTCGTCCTTGCCCTGCTTATCCGAAGGCGTCTTCCGTAGGTCAAATCTACCTTGAGTTTGTGCGTACAGTATATACGATATTCTCATGGTTTCCCAGGCGAAAGTCTTCATGTCAGGCAACTCCCAGGCAGTAAGGTTGCCTCGGGCATTCAGGCTCACGACCAAGGTCGTGACGATTCAAAAAACACCGCAGGGAATCCTCATTTGTGACGATGAGGCCATCAAGCGGCGGATTAAGACGTTTGCCTCTCTGGCCGGAGCGTGCCCTGACTTTCCCGAAGTGGAAGCCAACCCCACTCCGAGCATTCCGAGAGACAGCGAATGATCTACCTTCCGGACACGAACGCCTTTTCCTCGTACTTTTCGGGGCGTTCCCCGGCACTCCAGAAAAGATTCGTCAAGGAGATGGCGGCGGATCGACTCGTCCTCTCAACGATGGTTTTAGCCGAGCTGAAATTCGGTGCGCTCAAGGCAGAGAAGGCGCTGGGGGAGACGCGCTATATGGAGGTCGTAAAAGCGGTGGAGCAATCCCTGCCGGTGGAGTCCATCAACGAACTGTTCGCCGACCGTTACGCCGAGGTCCGATTCGACCTGGAAAAGCGCGGAATCAAAATCGGAGAGCGGGACCAGATCATCGCAGCTCATGCCCTATGCTTGGGGGCTGTGATCGTGACACGAAATCTGAGCGAGTTCGAGCGGGTGAAGGGACTGAAAGTTGAGAACTGGGAGACGGATCGCATCGTGACGAAAAAGGGCAAGGCATAGCCAAGGGGGGGCTTACCCTCCCATGCCTAAAGAAAAGGAACCCGGCACAACGCCAGATTCCTTTTCCTTCCCTACCTCTCCTCCTCCTCAAGGAGACGAGTGATAACAGCCGCCACCGCCATAGCCACCAGCGCCACGATCCTCCAGGGCTTCATCAGTTCCGCTCCCGTTGAGTTAGCCCCACCTGCGTATCGAAGAGCGCATGCAGCACCTCCGTCCTGCGGGGCAGGTCGGCGACTTCGGTGCGGAGGGTGACGGAGTAGCTGTGGCTGCTGTAGGCGGGCAGCCCGAGTTTTTTGCTGTAGTTGGCTTCGATGATGACGGCCATGGGATTTCCTTGGATGAGGGTTAACAACGAAAAAGGCCCAGTTCCGTTGTGGGAAGCTGGGCCTGGGATGGTCCCGTTCAGCCTTCGGCTGTGCGGGAAAGAGCTAATTGGCGCTCTTCTGATTGTTATACCAAGGAATGCAGGGAGTTTTGGGGGAGGGGGTAGAACTTGTGTCTTATTTATTGATCGACGAATCTCCGCTGAATTGTGATCTCAAGATATTGATCAACGATTTTGCCCGTGAGGCGTGCTGCAGCAAGAGCCACGCCCAGCGCTTCTCGCCCATCTTTCATTGATCGAGTCCCCCAAAGCTAGCTCCGATCATTGTCTCTTCCCTGAACGGCCTCTAGCAGCTCAGCCATTATGACGTTTTCGAACTCCTTCAGCACATTTATCTTGGCCGTTGCTACCGCAAACCACGCCTCAGGTTCAAATGGAAAGACTTGCTCGGGAAGTGCCTCCTGGGCGTTTTTCCGAAATTTCTCTACTTCATAGAATTCGGAGCCAACCAGGAGGGTTTGAAATGATGACTCTTCTCGTCGTTCACATTCGTTGAGAAAGTTTTTCCCGTGAATTTGCTGCTCTTTTAGCAGGTCTCTCCACATTTCTCGACTCACTGGGGTAAAGCCCTTAGCCGCACTAACTCCGTTGATCAGACCTCTTTCTCGGGCACAGCTTTCCTTATGCGTAGGGCGGTCCAAAACTGAGACACGTGGCGGTCCAATAGTGTGACACCCCGTTGGGGACATTGGAGGGGAAGCAGGTATTGGAGTCAAGGATGTAGCCCTGCTCTTCCGGTCCGATGCCGGGAGGAGGAGCCCGTA
>CAISZB010000288.1 GCA_903889845.1 uncultured Verrucomicrobium sp.
CTTTATCGCGAGCGCCCCGTCTTGCTTCAGCGGCCCCCGCTGGTGCCTTTCGGTGGATAAAGTCAAAAAAAGAGGCGTCCCGACCGGGACGCCCTCTTTTTCAAACAACAAAGGAGAAGAAACAACGCTACTTACAAAGGGATAGATGCCGCCAGGGGGGAAACGTTCAAAAAAAGTACAGGGACCCCAATCTTTTTCGAAAATGTCCCTTTTTCCCTCCTTTGGGAGGCATCCGCCTTGCACGTAATAAAAGAAAAAGGCGCCCCCGACCGGGTGGCGCCTTGCTCTTTAAAAGGAGTGTAAAACGTGAAAAGCCTTACGAAGGGATAGATGCCGAAGGGGGGATTTCGTTCAAAAAATCTTCGAAAAAAGGTGCGGATCAAAGATCAATTCCCGCAAACCCCTCTTTTTCAACGACTTGAAACGCCCTTATTTTTTGGCCGGGAATGTTTTTGCAGGCCCCGGTGGCCAGGTCGAAGTTCCATTGGTGCCAGGGGCAGGCGATGGTTCCCCCCTCCGCATCGACCAATCCCTCGCTCATCGGCCCGGAACGGTGGGGGCAATGGTCGTCGAGGGCGAAGAGGCCCGATTCGGTCCGGAGGAGGGCGATTTTGACGACGGCGCCCTCTTTTCCTGCGATTTCACAGAGGCGGGCCTTGCCGACGGGGGGCAATTCTTCCCGGGAACAGAGGCGGGTCCAGGCCATAGCAGTCTTCTTGGCGGTTATTCTGCCGCACCGGGGGGAAGATGGCAAGCGGCGTGCTCCCTTGGCAGGGAGAGGAGAATCGGCTAGAACCCCCGTTCCTCCCGCCACACCATGCCCGACCCCATCCGCCTTCTGAGCACCGACCTCGACGGGACGCTGATCGACTTCCGGCCCGGCCTCCCGGCGGAGCCGTCGTTCTTCGAGCGGGTGGAGGCGGCCCGCGCCCGGGGCGCCGAGGCGGGTCTCCCCTTCATTTGGACGATCAACACGGGGCGCTGGTGGCAAAGCCTCTCGGCGGAGTTGCTGGCCCGCGCCTTCCCGCTCGCCCCCGATTGGGTGATCCTGACGGAGCGGGAGATCTACCGCATTCACAACGGGCGCGCCCTGGCCGAGTACGGCTGGAACCGTCGCTGCGCCGAGGCCCACCGGGAACTCTTCGCCGTCGCGGCGCCGTTCTGGCAGGAGCTGCGCGAATTCGTCGAGAGCCAGACCGGTGCGGAGCTCCTCCCCGATCCCGGTTCCCCCGTCGCCCTCCGGGCGCGGACCGACCACGAGGCCGACCGCGTCTCCCAGTTCGCTGAGACGCGCCTGGGAGAGTGGCCCGGCCTGGCCATCGTCCGCAACGGGGTCTACCTCCGGTTCTGTCATTCCGATTACGACAAGGGAAGCTGTCTGCGCCACCTGCAGGAGATCGTCGGCATCCCGCCCCAGGCGACCCTCGCCGCCGGGGACCATTACAACGACCTCCCGATGCTGACCCGCCGCTCCGCCCACTGGCTGGTCTGCCCCGGGAACGCGATCGAGCCGGTCCGCTCCGTCGTCCTGGCCCAGGGCGGCTACGCGGCGGGGCAGAACTTCGCCGCCGGGGTGGTCGAAGGGTGGGACGCGCTGCTGGCCCAGGCGGGGGCGGAGCCGTTGGTGGGGGAAGTGGCGGCGTGGGAATAGGGGGGGCGAAAGGCCGATAGGCCCTTCGGGACCGGGGAGAATCGCTTCGCTTCCCTGTACAGCTCCATGCCCA
>CAISZB010000289.1 GCA_903889845.1 uncultured Verrucomicrobium sp.
GCCTGCGCGATAGCGCAAAGTACCCGAAGGGGAAACTGAATGGGATGGGCGGGAGCCAATCCCGAAGGGCCGATAGGCCTGTTGCCTACCCCTGTGGCCGGATAATCGAGATCGGACTCGCCGGGGGAGCCACCGGCGAAATCGGGGAAAGCGGACTGACCGGCGCGGCCAGGGGAGATAGCGGAGAAACGGACGCCACGGGACCCACCGGCGACGCGTGCGCCGCAGCGGCCGCCGTCGCGGCGGCGGTGGCGGCGGCCAGGGGGGAGACAGGCGTGGTGACGCCGTCGGGATCGGTGAGGCTCTGGCTGAAGGCGGTTTTCTGGGTGTGGAACTCGCGGACCCGTTTCTGGAGGGCGAGGGAGATCTCGTGACACTTCGTCACCGCCTCGTTCACGGCGGTGATGCTGCTCTTCATCGGGGAGTCCTCGGGGCAGTCGCAGTCGAGGAGGTAGGCGAAGCCCATGAGGGAGGTGAGCTGGTTGTTGAAGTCGTGGATCAGCTTGCGCATCTCGGCGCCGATCTGGACGTCGTCGTCGAAGGGGAAGAGCTGGCGCAGGGCGACGTCCCAATCGGCCTTCCGGGTGATCTTTCCGTTGAAGGCCTCGCTCTTCACGATGACGACGGGTTTTCCCAGGGCCTCGACGGCGGCGGTGTCGTCGGTGACGCTTCCGCCGGTGGCGGCGACGTGGGCATAGGCCTCGACGAGGAGGGAGCGGCGGAAGATCTGCGGGGTCTGGACGGCCCAGATGCGGCTCCGGTCGAGGGTCCGGGCAACGGCGCGGACGTCCCCGCCCTCCTCGCTCACTTCCTTCAGGGTGTCGATCGAGGGGTGGCCGCAGACGGCGGCGCCGTGTTCCCGCGCGGCGGCGAAGACGGAGGCGATCAACTCCGGGGAAAGGAAGGGCCGGGCGGCGTCCTGGATGAGGACGTAGTCGAGGGCGGGGTCGAGGGCCTTCAGGCCGGCCATCACGGAGTCCTGCCGCTCCGCGCCGCCGGCGACGACGGTGACGGGTTTCCCGCCCGGATGGGGAGCGGCGATAAAGCCCTGGACGACGGGGAGGTTCTCCGCCGAGGTGGCGACGACGACCTGGGCGACGTCGGGCGAGGCGAGGAGCCGCTCCAGCGTGAACTGGAAGACGGTCTTGCCCAGGACGGGGGTAAAGAGCTTGTCGAAGCCGAGGCGGCGGCTCGAACCGGCGGCGGCGAGGACGACACCGAGGGAACTCATCGGGCCGCCTTGTTCCGTTGGCCGTCGTCGTCCTTGCCCGAGACGTCGGAGTAGAAGAGGATGCCCTTCTTCCGCAGGTTGGAGATGAAGGCGGTGAGGTCGTTCGCGGTCTTCGGGTCCTTCAGCAGGAGGCCCAGGGTCCCCTTGCCGGTCTGGGCCTCGGCGAGGAGGGCGTCGGTCCGCTCCATGACGGAGCGGAATTCCTTGATCGAGGCACGGAGGTCGGCGGCGGTCTCCGGGGTGAGGACTTCCTTGTTGAACTTGTCGGTGATCTGTTTCACCTGCTCCAGGATGGGCTGGGCGGCGGTGGCGAGGTTGGAGAGGTCGGAGGCGTCGTTCCCCTGGACGACGGCGCCGTCGGCGAGGAAGGGCTGGTCGGAGTTGAGGACGGGCTCGATGGCGACGTTGCGGTCCCCCATGAGGCCGACTTCGGCGATGCGGAAGCGGGCGTCGGTGCGGACCTTCGCTTCGCTGGAGAGGCGCAGCTTCACGGCGACGCCGCTGCCGTCGGGCAGGGGCGTGGGGGAGGAGTTGACCCGGCCGACGGGCGCCCCGGCCAGGTTGACGTTCGCCCCCTTGATGAGGCCGCTGGCGTTGGGGAAGTCGACGGTGACGACGTAGCTCGACGTCCATTTTTCCCCGACGCGCCCGAAGATGATCATCAAGGTCGCGATGATGGCAAGGCCGATGAGCACGAAGAGACCGACCTTGGTCTCCAGGTTGGTGTCGCGGCGGAGGGTGACGGCGGTCGCGGGCATGGGCTCAGGTCCAAGTAGGCAGGGGCGCTTCGCGGAGGTCAATTCGTTTTTCGTTTTAAGAGGGGTCGCAAGTAAGGGCATTTTAGAGAATTTCGCCCTTGGAGATGCCGTGGAGGAAGTCGTGGAGGACGGGGTCGGTGGAGGCCTGAAGTTCGGCCGGGGTGAGGAGGGCGTAGATTTTCCCCTCGTGGAGCATGGCGATCCGGTCGGCGATCTGGCAGGCGCTGGCCATGTCGTGGGTGACGACGATGGCGGTCATCGACAGCTCCTTCGAGAGGCGGGCGATGAGCTTGCTGATGCTGTCGGAGAGGATGGGGTCGAGGCCGGCGGTCGGCTCGTCGTAGAACATGATGCGGGGGCGGCCGATGGCGGCCCGGGCCAGGGCGGCGCGCTTCTTCATGCCGCCGCTGAGGCTGGAGGGCATCTTCTCCCCGTGGCCGGAGAGGCCGACGATCTCCAGCGCCCGAGCGACGCGCTGGTCGACCTCGTCGGCGAGGAGGCACTCCCGCTCGACGAGGGGGAAGGCGATGTTCTCGCTCACCGTCATCGAGTCGAAGAGGGCGCCGTTCTGGAAGACCATCCCCATCTCCCGCCGCAGGGGGATCATCTCCCGCTCGTTGAGGGCGGTGAGGTTGGTCCCGTCGTACCAGACCTCGCCCGCGTCGGGTTCCATGAGGCCCAGGAGGTGCTTCAGCAGGACGCTCTTCCCGCCGCCGCTCCGCCCGATGACGACGAGGGTCTCCCCGGTCCGGACCTCCAGGTCGACGCCCCGGAGGATCTCCTGCCCGGCGATGCTTTTGTAGAGGCCTTTGACCTGGATCATGCGGGGAAGATGGCGTTGAGGAGGAAGCTGAAGAAGAAGTTGGAGATCAGGACGATGAGGGAGGCGTGGACGGCGGCGTTGGTCGTCGCCTGGCCGACGCCCTCGGCGCCCTGCCCGGCGTTGAGCCCCTTGTGGATGCCGACGAGGGCGATAATGAGGCCGAAGATGCAGGCCTTGATGAGGCCGATGCCGACGTCCTTCGGCTCCATGTACTGCGTCATGTGGCTGATGTAGTAGGCCCCGTCGACCTCCATGATCGGGACGGCAACGATCCAGCTAGCCGCGATGCCGATGGCCATGGAGAGGGCGACGAGGAGCGGCGTGGAGAGGACGACGGCGAGGAAGCGGGGCAGGAGGAGGTATTCCACCGGCGGCACGGCGAGGGCGCGGAGGGCGTCGAGCTGCTCCGTGAGGCGCATGGTGGAGAGCTCCGCCGCGATGGAGGAGCCGACGCGCCCGGCCAGCATCAGCGCGCAGAGGACGGGGCCCAGCTCCCGGCACATTGCCACGGCGACGACCGGCCCCGTCGCCGTCGCCATGCCCAGTTCCCGGAACCGGAAGAGGGTCTGCGCCGTGAAGACCGCCCCGCTGAAGCCGCCCGTGACGAGGATGATCGTCTGCGAGCGGAGGCCGACGAAGTACATCTGCCGCAGGAACTGCCGCCATCGGAGGGGCCGAGTGAAGAGGGTCCGGACGATGTCGAGGAAGAGGAAGCAGACCTCCCCCGTCGAGCGTACCATCCCGAGGACCATGGAGCCGAGGTGGAAAGCGAAGACGTTCAAAGCGGCAGAAGATTAGGGTCTTTCGCGCGTCTGTGGGAAGATCAAAGCATCCGGATCATCTCCCGCAGGCCCTGGATCTGGAACGGCTTCGAGAGGATGTGGGAGAAGCCCTCGGAAAGGAGCTCCGCGTGGATCGTGTCGTCGATGTAGCCGCTGCAGGCGACGACCTTCAGGTTCTTCTCCCCGGCGCTGCGCAGCTGCTGCCACACGTCCCGGCCCCCGATGCTGCCGGGGATGATGAGATCGAGGATCGCGATGTCGAAGGGTTCCCGCGCTTCGATCGCCCGGCGCCAGGCCGTCACGGCGTCGTTCCCCCGCCGCGTGATCACGGCGCGGTGGCCCAGCCGCTGCAGCATCTCCGTGAGCATGACGCAGGTGGAGGGGTCGTCCTCCAGGACGAGGATTTTCCGATCCTTCTCCTCCTCGTCGCGCAGGGAGGCCCCGTCGGCGTGGGCGGTCGGCTCGGAAAGGAACTGAAGGTGCTCCTGCTGCCATTCCATGCGCAGGGAGCGGAGCTCCGCGATGAGGGTCTGGTTCAGCGTCACCGTCTGCTGCAGCAGCGCCGTCGTCCGCGTCCGCGCCGCCGTCGTCTCCTCGCGGATCTTCTCCAGCTTCCGCAACGCCAGCCCGGCCAGCACGATCACCGTGCCGAGGCCGAGCGCCGTCAGCGCGGGCACCCAGCCCGGCATCCCCGCGAAGGGAGAGACCATGCCTAGGCAGGAAACGGCCCAGGAGCCCTGAAAAGAGAGAAGGAAGGCCATGACCGGCTAGAGATACATGAAAGACCTGAAAAGGAAAGAGGACTCTTTTCCACGATCGGTTTCCCCCTCCCCGGCCTCCCGTTTTGTCCTCCGCCTAAATATGGCGCGAGTCGTCGTGATCCTTCACGACGTAGCCGGTTTCCTGCCGCTTCAGGTTCACCTCGTGCTTCCGCTGATAGGCGGCGAAAATGTCGTCGGCCGTCATGCCGAGGACCTGCGCCATCGAGACGAGGAAATGGAACAGATCGACGACCTCCACGCGGGCGTTCTGCTCGTCGAACTTCTGGTACTTCGCCCACCACTTCCACGGGACGCTGTCGATCAGCTCCGCCATCTCCTGGCTCATCGCGCGGGTGTAATTGAGGATCCACTTCGTCTTCTCCTCCTCGCTCATCGCCGTCGTGTCGACGCCGATCCGCTTGTTCAGCGATTCCTGGAGGCGGAAGATTTCTTCGAGCTTGTCGGGGGTGGGAGACGAGGACATCCGCCTTTCTAGGCGGATCGCCCGAGGCTAGTCGAGAAAAAGCGCCCGCTCCTCCGGCGAAGGCAGGCGGCACGTCTCCCGCTTCCCGAAGAGGCGGTAGCGGTTGTGGGCCACGAGGCGGTACGCCAGGTTCCGCACCGGGCGGGGGACGCCCTTGCCGTACCGCAGCCAGCCCCAGCCCCCCGGCAGCCGGGAGAGGATGGCCAGCGTCGCATCCGATTCAAGATACAGGCGCTCCGACCCGTCCGGGAGCCGTTCGGCGGCCACGATCGTGTCGGCGGCGGCGGTGGCCTGCGTCTTCGCGGCCAGGTCCGGATGCCGGGCGAGGAGCGCCACAAAAGACGCCCCCTGCTGCGAGGCGTAGCGGAGCCGCCTGAGCCGATCCCGTCGGATCAGGAAATCGACGAAGCCATTGCACAGCGTGCAGACGCCGTCGAAATAGACCACGAGAGGAGGCAGGGAATCGGACACGGAAGCCAGTCTACCAGGCGTTGGCAGGAAAACCAGACGCGGAAAAGGCTTCCTTCCAGGCCTGATTTTGCTTTAGCATCCCCCCTCCTTGCCCCACGCGCAGTTTAGGACAGGTGGCAGAGCGGTTGAATGTACCTGACTCGAAATCAGGCTTACCCGAAAGGGTAACGTGGGTTCGAATCCCACCCTGTCCGCCATCTTTTATCAGAGTAAAAGATGACTCTTAGTGCTTGTGGAATTCCATAAAACTTTGGACGGCTCGATTTGAATCTAAGAATCGATGCCCTTGCTCGAAGACCTGTTCAAGGTTTTGCGAAAATCTAAGAATTCCCCCCCCCGTTTGATCGAACCCCCAAATGGTCAGCTCAAAGTGCATAACAGACCCTAGGTTCGATTAAGCTGATCCATTTGGATTTGAAGAACCGGAGAGTCTTTCCGAAGAGAGATGGTCGAACGGACTTCCTTGTTGCCGAGTTTGACGATCACGACGTAATCGCCCAGAAAGCCTTTGACCCGATAATCGCCCGAAGCGTTCGAGGTTCCCGATGCTCTGGTGCTCCACTCGTTTTCAACCAGATCGAGCCATATCTTTCCCCACGGGGTGATGGACCAATCTTTGCGGATCATGGCTGCCGCGGGTTTCCAATGCTTTCCTTCCCAGAAGCCCCAGCAGCTGAAACCGATTACTGCGGGATGACTGAAACAGAGGGTCATGAAATCCCGTGTGAAATCGGCCTTCAATTGTTCATCATCCGTATCGACGTCAAACTCGGTGATCTGAATCGGGAGTCCCAGCTTGGCAAAGCGGTCCAGCTCCTTCAACGCGGCCTCGGGCGGGCAAAGGATCGATCCGAAGTGACTTTGCATGCCGATACCCTGCACCGGCCTCTTTTCGGCGAGCAGCCTTCTGAGGCGTCTTTCGAAATCTTCTTTATGAGCGGTGTCGTCCCCGCCGTTCTGGAAATTGGCGTAGTCGTTGAGATAAAGGATGGGGGGCGGATCGATCCTGTGAGCCAGGGCAAACCAATCTCCGACAAGGGAGTCGCCGTATTGGTCGAGGATATCCCGTTCGGCGTAGGGCTCGTTGACAACGTCCCAATCGTCGATCATGCCATGGGTCAGCCCCATGATTTCGGTGAAATGTGCGGCAATCCTTTTGTCGAGAGCATCGCGATTCGAAATCAATCTCTCCACGTCCGCCGGCATCCTGCTGAATCCCGGCCAAATCAGGCAATGCCCATGAATTCGAATGCCGTTTGCTTTTAAATCACCGAGGGATTGCAGAACATTGCCGCGCTGCGCGGAATCCCATTCCCAAGTATTCCACTTCAGGTCATTTTCCGGGGTGATCTGGTTGAAATGATCGAGGACGAACTGGCGGTACTTCACGGCATCCGGTGTTTTTTCCGAAAAATAATGCAAGTCGACCGCGCTCCCGAAATGAAATGCCGACTTTTTCATTTGGACTGCGTAGGGCGGTCCAAAACTGAGACACGTGGCGGTCCAATAGTGTGACACCCCGTTGGGGACATTGGAGGGGAAGCAGGTATTGGAGTCAAGGATGTAGCCCTGCTCTTCCGGTCCGATGCCGGGAGGAGGAGCCCGTA
>CAISZB010000290.1 GCA_903889845.1 uncultured Verrucomicrobium sp.
CCCCATGGTGATTCCTCCCAATGATAGGGGATTCAGCGGAGGAGAACTCTCCTTGGGAGAATAGCCTTTATCGTGGATGCCCCCCCCAGCGAGGCCTTTGACAACCTCCCGGCAAAACCCGATACTCCCCTCCCTCATGCGGCTCCTCCTCGTCGACGGGCATTACTACGCCTACCGCTCCTTCTATGCGATCCGGTCCCTTTCCAACTCGAAGGGCGAGCCGACGAACGCCCTCTACGGCCTCACGAAGACGCTGAAGCGGATGAACGCGGAGCTGAAGCCCGACCTCGCCGCCTTCGTCCTCGACGGGGGCCTGCCCGAGGCCCGGCTGGAGCAGCAGCCCGATTACAAGGCGAACCGGAGCGAGACCCCGCCCGACCTCCTCCTCCAGTTCCCGCTCCTGGGCGACGTCGCCTCCTCCCTGGGCCACGTCCCGATCTGCGTCGAGGGGGAAGAGGCCGACGACCTCCTGGCCAGCTACGCCCGGGAGGCTTCCCGGCGGGGGATCGAGGTGATCCTGGCGACAAACGACAAGGACCTCATGCAACTCGTCGGCGACGGGGGGAATGGGACGGGCTCCGTCCGCGTCTACCAACCGGTGACGGGGGGCGAGGGCTTCGCCCTCCTCGACGCGGCGGCGGTGACGGAGAAGTGGGGCGTCCCGCCCGGGCGGATCGGCGACCTCCTGACCCTCACCGGCGACGCCGTCGACAACATCCCGGGCGTCCCCGGCGTCGGCCCGAAGACCGCCGCCGCGCTGCTGAAGGAGCACGGGGCGCTCGACGCCCTCCTCGCCGTCCTGGCCTCGGAGCCGGGGAAGATCAAATCGGAGAAGCTCCGCGCCGCCCTCCTCGCGGCGGTGGAGAGCGGCCACCTGGCCCGGAACCGGATCATGGTCTCCCTGCGGGACGCGCTGCCGCTCCCCGTCCCGGTCGCCGACCTGGCGTTCCGGCCCGACGCGGAACAGCAGTCCGCCCTCTTCGCCGCACTCGAATTCCGCACCTTTCAACGCGAAGCGGAGGCCCTCCTGTCGGGGGCCCTCACCCCGCCGCCTCCTCCTCCCACCCCCCTCGTCCAAGGCGACCTCCTGTGACCTTCTTTTCAATCTCCCTGCCCCATCTCCTCCTCCTCCTCGCCGCCGGATTCGCCGCCGGGGGGGTCAACGCGATCGCGGGGGGCGGCACCATCCTCACCTTCCCCGCCCTCCTCCTCACGGGGAGCGACTCGATCCGGGCCAATGCGACCAGCACCCTGGCCCTCATCGTCGGCATCGTCGGGAGCGTCTACGGCTACCGGGAACACTTCGCGGCGATCAAGGGGTGGCTGCGGCAGCTTCTCCCCGTCAGCCTCGTCGGCGGCCTCCTCGGCGCCCTCCTCCTGACCCACACCTCTTCGGCGACGTTCGACCGGATCGTCCCCTTCCTCCTCCTTTTCGCCACGGTCCTCTTCATGTTTCAGGGGATGATCTCCTCGCGTCTCCCGGGCGGGGGCCGGGACGTGGAGGCGGCGAAGGGGCCGGCGCTGGCCGCGATCATCCTCCAGTTCTTCACGGCGATCTACGGCGGCTACTTCGGCGCGGGGATCGGCATCCTCATGCTCGCCACCCTCAGTCTGAGCGGCCTGCGGAACCTGAACCACATGAGCGCGGTGAAAACGGCCCTGGGCGGCCTCATCAACGTCGTCGCCGCCGTCTACTTCATCGGGTGCGGTCTCATCGATTGGCCGAAGATGACGGTGATCGCCCTCGGCGCGATTCCCGGCTACTACCTCGGCTCCCTCTTCACCCAGCGGATCGAGGCCCGGACCGTCCGCCGCGTCATCTGCGGCATCGGCCTCGTCATCGCCGGCTATTTCTTCGTGAAGAAGTTCGGCGGGGCGGCCTAATATAAACACCGATGCCGGAACCCCGCCGCGAGACTTCGCTCGACGCCCTCGCTCCGAATCCCGGCGCCGGGGCGGCGGGAGAGCGGTACGAGCAACTCGATGGGTTACGCGGCCTCGCCGCCCTGATCGTCGTCTTCCACCACTTCGACCGGGTCTGGAGCGCCTGCGGACGTCCGGGCTGGGCCGATTTCCTGTTCGAGAAGACGCCACTCGCCCTGCTCGTTTCCGGCGGTTCTTCGGTCATCCTCTTTTTCGTCCTGAGCGGCTTCGTCCTCGCGTTGCCGTGGGTGCGGGGGAGGCCTGAACGGTACGGCGCCTTCGCCGTGAA
>CAISZB010000291.1 GCA_903889845.1 uncultured Verrucomicrobium sp.
CGCCCGCCTCGCCGCCCTCGTCGCGCTGCCCGCCCCCGTGATCGCTTCCAGTAGGCCGGAGACAGTCCTCCTCGTCGGGGTCAACGGCGGAGGGAAGACGACGACGGCGGCGAAGCTGGCCGCCCGCGCCCAGAAGGAGGGGAAGACGGTCCTCTTCGGCGCCGCCGACACCTTCCGCGCCGCGGCGGTCGATCAACTCCAGGTCTGGGGGGAGCGCCTCGGCGTCCCGGTGATCTCCGCCCCGCCCGGCACCGACCCGGCCAGCGTCGCCTACCAGGCCCACGAGGCGGCGGCGAAGCGGGAGAGCGACCTCTTGATTGTCGACACCGCCGGACGGCTGCCGAACAAGAACAACCTGATGCTCGAAATCGGGAAAGTGAAGCGGGTGATCCAGAAGCGGGACCCCGCCGCGCCCCACCACGTCTGGCTCGTCGCCGACGGGACGTCGGGGAACAACGTCCTGACCCAGGCGCGGGAGTTCCACGCGGCGGTCGGCCTGACGGGGATGATTTTGACGAAGTACGACTCCTCCGCGAAGGGCGGCATGGTTGCCGCCGTCCGGGCCGAGCTGGGGGTGCCGACCCTCTTCCTTGGGAAAGGCGAACGGCCCGAGGACCTCGTCCCCTTCGATCCTGCCTCCTATGGCCGCGACTTTTTCGGAGAGTGACCGGCGCTGCATGGCCCGGGCGCTGGAGCTGGCCCGCTCCCGGATCGGGCGGACGAGCCCGAATCCGGCGGTCGGGGCCGTCCTCTGGAAGGGCGGGCGGATCATCGGGGAAGGACGCCACATCCGCGCCGGGAAGCCGCACGCGGAGGTCGAGGCGGTTCGCGACGCGCGGCGACGGGGCCGCTCCCCTGCCGGAGCGACGCTCTACGTCACCCTGGAGCCCTGCTCCACCTGTGGCCGGACTCCGGCCTGCACGGATTTGATCGTGCGGGAGAAGATCGCCCGGGTCGTCGTTGCGGCGACCGATCCGAATCCCCGCCATGCCGGGGCCGGGTTCCGCCTCCTGCGCAAGGCCGGGATCGAGGTGTCGCACGGGCTGTTGGCGAAGGAGAGCGCCGCGCTGAACCGGGGCTTCAACCAGTGGATTGTGACGGGCCGCCCGTGGGTGACGGCGAAGATCGCCCTATCGCTCGACGGGAGCATCGCCCCCCAGCCGGGCGACGATCCGTGGCTGACCTCGGCGGCGGCGCGGCGGCGGGCGCATGAACTGCGCCTGGAGGCCGACGCGATCGTGATCGGGGGGGAGACGGCGCGCCGGGATGATCCCCGGCTGACGGTCCGCCTGGGACGGGCCGGGGCGGGGAAGGTCCAGCCTTTGCGGATCGTCTGGAGCCGAAGCGGCGATTTTGCCTCTTCCCTGAATCTGTTTTCGGACGAATATAAGGAGCGTACGCGGGTCGTGCGCGGGGGGACGCTGAAGGGGTTGCTGGCGGGCCTGGGCGCGGAAGGCGTCACCCGGGTCTTGATCGAGGGGGGCGGGCGGGTCCTCGGCGCGGCTTTCCGGGAAGGCGTCGTCGATGCGGTCGCTTTCTTCCTCGCCCCGGTGATGCTGGGGAGGGGGACGGAGGCCCCGGCGGTCTTCGCGGAGGGAGGAAAGGCCTTCGAGATCGACCTGACGGAGGCGATTTTTGAGAAACTTGGCCCCGACATCCTGTGTCAGGCCGTAACGTATAAGAAGTAAATGTTCACTGGAATCATCGAGAAGCGCGGGACCCTGGTTTCCCGGACGGAGACCGCCGACGGCGTCCGGCTGGTGCTGGAAGCCGAGCGGGGGGAAGCCTTCGACGGCGTCGCCCTCGGGGAGAG
>CAISZB010000292.1 GCA_903889845.1 uncultured Verrucomicrobium sp.
CCCGGGAGCTGGCCGCCCTCGGCTTCGGCGCGAAGAAGCCGAAAAAGCCGATCTCCTTCGCCGCCTCCGGCCCCTCGACCCACGACTGGACCGTCGCCCTTTCCGACACCGAGGCCTGCCCCCGCTACACCCTCACGCTCCTGGAAAACGTGAAAGTCGGCCCCAGCCCCGCGTGGCTCCGGGAAAAGATCGAGGCGACCGGCCATCGCTCGATCAACAACGTCGTCGATATCACGAACTTCATCCTCTGGGAGACCGGCCAGCCCCTCCACGCCTTCGACGCCGCGAAGCTCGCCGGCAAGAAGATCGAAGTCCGCCGCGCCCGCAAGGGGGAGACCCTTACCGCTCTCGACGACAAGACCTACACGCTCGACGAAAGCGACCTCGTCATCGCCGACGGGGACCGCCCCCAGGCCCTCGCCGGGGTCATCGGCGGGAAGGACTCCGCCGTCACGGAGACGACTACGGCGATCGCCCTGGAAGCCGCCTGGTTCGATCCCGCCACCGTCCGCCGCAGCGGCCGCCGCCTCGGCATCCTCACCGATTCCGCCTACCGCTTCGAGCGCCGCATCGATCCCTATCGCCTCCCGGAGTCCCGCATTCGCGCCGTCGTCCTCCTGGAGGAACTGGCCGGAGCCGAGTTGGTCCAGGCCCCCGTCGATGCCGGGCAGCCCCCCGCCGTCCGCGGCCCCATCGCCCTCCGCCCGGAGCGCGTCGCCGCCGTCCTCGGCACCCCGATCACGCCGGAGGAGATCGCCGCCGTTCTCCTCCCCCTGGGCCTCGTCCAAAAGGAAGGCCAGAAAGAAGCGAACACCTGGACGCCCCCCAGCTACCGCCACGACCTGGAGACCGAGATCGACCTCATCGAGGAAGTCGCCCGCGTCCGGGGCCTGGCCGGATTGCCGGGCCGCGTCCGCCACGGCTGGGTGCCGGAGAGCGCCGCCGACCGCGCCTGGGACCGGACGCGCCTCCTGCGCCGCTCCCTCGCCGCCCGGGGCTGGCAGGAAATCCTGACCGAGGCCATGGCCGCCCGCGAAACCCTCGGCGAGGCCGAGGAAAACCTCCTCGCCATCGGCAACCCGATCAACGCCCAGTTCACCCACCTCCGCCCCGCGCTGAAGGACGGCCTCCTGGCCATCGCCGCCGGGAACGTCGCCCGCGGGAACCCCTCCCTCCGCCTCTTCGAGGTCGGGAAAGTCTATCGCAAAGAAAACGGCCAGGTCGTCGAGGAAGTCCGCCTCGGCCTCCTCCACCTCGGCCCCGTCGATGCCCTCCAATGGACCGCCCAGGAGCGCCCCGCCGACTTCTACGACCTGAAGGGCCTCGCCGATTACCTCGAAACCGAGATCGGCCTCGGCGCCGCCGCCCGTGTCGAGCTGGCCCCCGTCGATCCCGCCTCGGCGAAGCGGCACGACTTGAAAGCGAAGGCCTTCTACGCCGAATACCGCCTCGGCGCGTGGCTCACCGCTCCCGAATCGCCCGCCCTCTTCACCGGCCTCCCCGCCTTCCCCGGCGTCCGCCGGGACATCGCCCTCGTCGTCCCCTCCGCAACGCCGCAGGCCGACGTCGCCACCGCCTTGGAAAAGGCGGCGAAGACCGCCGCCGGGGCCTCCCTCCAGCAGGTCGCCTTCTTCGACCTGTTCGAGGACGCGAAGGGGGAGAAACTCCCCGCCGGGAAAAAGTCCCTCGCCTACGCCCTCACCTACCGCCTCGCCGACCGGACCCTGACCGACAAGGAGGTCAACGGCTGGCAGGAAAAAATCCTCGGCTCCCTGCGCTCCCTGGGATACGATTTGCGGTAGGCCCCCGGCCCGTTCTCTCCCATCCCCGCTTTCGTCCGCGCCTCGCCCCTTCAGCCAGGCGCGGCTCCCTTTACCCTGCGGTGTTCGTGCTTGGGATGCATGTCCCTCCTCCGATAATCAAAATGAAAAGAAGCGCCAACTCGATTGAATCGACGTCGGGCCTTCACTGGAAGGCGGAAGCTCAATGCAGCCGCTTCACCTGTACATAAACTGGTCGACGGACCCCATCCACACGGCATCGCGGGGTAATCTTTTTTAGGTGCGGCCCTTCGGGGCTGGGAATAATCGCTTCGCTTCCCTGTACCGCTGCATGCCCACCGCGCGTTTGAACGAATGGAGGGGTTGACTCCCGTCTCTGATGCGGCGCGGGAAAAAAAAGCGCGACCTTACAGGCTATACTCCTGAGCGGTGGCGACCTCCGCTGAATCCCCTATCAATGGGAGGAAACACGATGGGAGGAGAATTCTTCCCACGCAGTACGTCTACGATGCGCTCGGGGAACCAGCGGACTCTCACCAAGTTATAGGGTGCCGCTAAAGAAAACACTTTTTCTATCCAAGGCCTATCAGAGGGGGAAGTGCAGAGGGGGCGCAGCCCCCTTTGCATCCGTAAACGCGCGTCCGGCCTCCAGCTGTACAGGGAAGCGAAGCGATTCTACCCTGCCCCGAAGGAGCCGCCCTTCCACTTTCCTCTTAGCCTGATACAATCCCCGTCCGTTACCATGTCCTCCCACCTCGTCGCCGCCATCGAGTGCGCCATCGCACTCGTTGCCGCCCTCCTTTTCGCCCTCCTGTGGCGCAGCGTCCGCCGCCTCGGCCCGCAGCCGATGCGGGCCGTCGCGGCCACGGCCACCCTCACCCACCTCTCCCTGCGGCGCGACCTCCTCCGCGCTGCCGCGCCGCCGCTCCAGTTCGCGGCGTGGTACTTCTGCCTCTACTTCGCCCTCCCCCTCGCCGTCCACGTCCTGAAGCATCCCGGCTTCGCCGCCGCGCTGGAGCGGGCGCGGCTCCCCTTCTGGCACCTCGGCCTCCTCGGCGGCCTCTTCTGGTTCCTCTACCGCTGCGTCGATGCGGTGGAGACCCGCCTCGCCGCCATCGCCGCCGCCACCGGGAGCCGCTTCGACACCCACCTCTTCCCCGTCCTCACCCTCGCCCTGCGCCTCCTCATCCCCGTCGTCGGCCTCGTCTCCCTGCTGGAGACCCTCCTCCTCTCCTTCCCCCTGGAGGCCTCCGTCCTCCACGACGTCTGGCGCGCCTTCGGCATCGGCCTCGTCGGCTGCCTGGCCTGGATCGCCCACGCCGGGCTCGTCGGCCTCGAAAAGGGGATTCTCTCCGGCCTCGACCTCGATCCCACGAAGACCGACGCGAAGAGCCTCAGCGACCGCGGCACCGCCACCCGCATCCGCCTCCTGAAAAAAGGGGCCATCGTCCTCAACGTCCTCGTCGCCTTCGCCGCCGCCCTCCTCTTCTTCCCGGAGGCGCGGGAACTCGGCACCTCCCTCCTCGCCTCCGCCGGCCTCGTCGGCATCCTGATCGGCTTCGCGGCGCAAAAGACCCTCGGCACCTTCTTCGCCGGACTCCAGCTCGCCCTCGCCCAGCCGATCCGCCTGGGGGACAACGTCACCGTCGAGGGGGAGACCGGGACCGTCGAGGAGATCACCCTCGTCAACGTCACCGTCCGCACCTGGGACAAGCGCGCCCGCCTCATCGTCCCGATCGCGTCGTTCCTGGAAAAACCCTTCCTCAACCTCTCCCCCTCGCCTGCCTCCGTCGTCGGGCAGGTGAAGGTCCGGGTCGACTTCGCCCTCCCCGTCGGGACCGTCCGGGAGGAAGCCGCCCATTGGCTGGCGACCCACGCGCTGTGGGACCGGCAAACCTTCTCCCTCCTCGTCACCGATTCCGACACCGTCTCGATGGAATTGCGCCTCCTGGCCAGCGCCCCGAGCGTCGCCGACGCCTTCGCCCTCCAATGCGCCGCCCGGGAATGGCTCTTGGGCCACATCGCCGCGAACCATCCCGGCTGCCTGCCGAAAACGCGGGAACGGGTCGAGCCGGAGAAGTAAGGGTCTGTCTACTCCAGCACCGCCTGGAGCGTCTGATTCGTCTGCGCCAGGCGGTCGGAGAGGAGGCGGC
>CAISZB010000293.1 GCA_903889845.1 uncultured Verrucomicrobium sp.
CTTCCCCGACCTGGTCCCGGCGTTGCCCGAGGCGAAGCGGCGGGCCGAGGTGTTCCTGGCGCGGCTGCCCGACATGGGCGGGGCGACGCGCTTCGTCGCCGGTATTCACGAGGCGTTGAAGAACGGCGGGGACATGCTTTTCCTGACGACGGACGGGGGGTTGAACGAGCCGGAGTGGAAGGTGATCCGACAGGTGCAGGACGAGATGGCGAATCTGCCGGTGAAGCCGCGCCTTTACACCTTCGGGATGACGGCGGGGCCGATGGAGGACGGGACGGATCAGCTCTTCGAGAAGCTTTGCCTGATGTATGGCGGGCGCTATCAGCCGATGCGGGAATGGCAGGCGGGGAAGGCCCAGGCTCCGTAGCCTGAAGGAGGGAACGATGGAAGGACTGCTTCTGATCCGGGATTTGGCGGTGGTGCTGCTGTTTGCGGCGGGGGCGGGGGTGCTCTTCCGGAAGTTCGGCGGCTCGACGGTGGTGGCCTACCTCGGCGCGGGGATGATCGTGGGGCCGAACACGCCGCCGTTCTCCCTGGTCCACGACATCGGGCGCATTCACACGCTCTCGGAGCTTGGCCTGGTCTTCCTCATGTTTTTTGTCGGGATGGAGTTGAGTCTGCGGCGGGTCCGGCAGCTCGGCGCGCCGCTCCTCCTGGTCACGGCGGGGACGGCGGGGACGGTCTTCTGGCTGACGCAGGGATTGACGCGGGCGCTGGGCTGGGACGGGAATGCGGGGCTCTACCTGGCGGGGATGCTGATGGTCTCCAGCTCGGCGATCATCACGAAGACGCTGGGAGAATCGGGGGCGATGCACGAGCGCTTCGCCCGCCGCGCGATGGGGATGATGGTGCTGGAGGATATTGTGGCGGTGGTGATGCTGGCGCTGTTGGCGACGAAGGGTGGGGGCGGCGCCCATGGGGTGACGGGCGGGGCGGAGTTCAGCCTGGGGCGGATGTTGGTGCTGATGGGGGGCTTCATCGCGCTGATGGTGGTGGCGGGCATCCTGGTGGTGCCGCCGTTCCTGCGCGGGGTGGCGAAGGTGGGGGACGTCGATCTGCGGGTGGCCTCGGTGGCGGGGGTGCTGCTGGGAATCGCCTACATGGCGGCCTCGGCGGGGTATTCGGTGGCGCTCGGTTCGTTTCTCCTCGGCATGGTGGTGGCGGAGACGAATCACCGGGAGAGGGTGGAGAAGGCGTTCACGGGCGTCCGGGCGATGTTCGTCGTCGTCTTTTTCGTCTCGGTGGGGATGTTGATCGAGGTCCGGGATGTGGCGCATCATTGGGGGTTGGTGCTGCTGGTGGCGGGGTTCTCGATCACGGTGCGGGCGCTGGCGGCAACGCTCTCCCAGGTGGCGACGGGGGTGGCCGTGGGCGGGGCGGTCCGGACGGCGCTGGTGGTGACGCCGATCGGGGAGTTTTCCTATCTCATCGCGCAGATGGCGGTGACGGCGGGGGCGGTTCCCTCTTATTTCTATAGCGTGGTGGCGGGGGCCTCGGTGATCTCGGCCTTTATCGCCCCGTTTCTTCTGCGCGCCTCGGAGCGGATCGCAGAGGGGGTGGAGCAGCGGCAGCCTGCCCCGGTGCGGCGGTTGCTGGACGGATACCGGGAGGGACTGGCGGGAGTGGGGGCCCGGATGGACCGGAGTCCGGTGTGGGTGCTGACGCGGGGGCGGCTGGGGCAGGTGATGCTGGAGGCGCTCCTCTTCGTGGGTGTCCTCGGGTTTTCCCCGATGCTGCGGCGGGCGATGGGGTGGGTGGCGGTGTTCTTCGGGGCGGGGCGCTGGGTGCCGGAGTTGAAGTGGGTGTTCTGGGGAGGGGTCCTGGCCTCGGCCCTGGTCCTGGCGGTGGCGGTGTGGCGGAATGTGGCGGCGCTGGGGATGATTCTGTCTCAGGCGTTGTTCTGGGAAAAAGGGGGAAGATGGGTCCGGGGCCTCGACCTGGGCATCCAGATCGGGGCGGCGGCGGTGTTGGCGGGGATTTTCTTCGGGATGTTTCCGGTCTGGGTGCGGGGAGGGGAGGCGGAGTGGTCGGCGCTCCTGGGGTTGATCGCGCTCTTTTTGCTCCTCTGTTGGAAGCGGTTGGTGCTGTGGCACAGCCGGTTGCAGTTTTCGATGGTCCGGGCGTTCCGGGAAGAGATGTCCCGGGCGAAGCTGCGGCCCGGGAAGACGATGCGGGAGGAGGAATGGGGGGTCGACCTCGTCGAGGTGACGATTCCCGAAGGGGTGGCCTATGCGGGGCAGACGTTGCGGCAGTTGGGGATCCGGAGTCATATGGGCTGTACGGTGGTGGAGATCGAGAGGCAGGGGGTCGAGATCGCGAATCCGAATCCGGGGGAGGCCCTCTATCCCGGGGATCGGGTGCTGCTGTTGGGCGGGGAAGCGGAGACGCTCCATACGCGGACCTTCCTGGAGAGGGAAGGCGGGGAGGGGGAGGAATCGTTCCGGGAGAATACGCTGGAGACGGTTTTCGTTCCGGAGGGGTCGCCTCACCTCGGCAGGACGTTGGCGGAGCTTGGTATTTTCACTGAGACCGGAGTGCAGATCGTTGGAATCCGCCGGGAGGGGAAGACGATGTTAAATCCTTCGGCACAAGAAGTTTTCAGAGCAGGCGATGCTTTGCTGATCTTGGCGACCCCGGAGGAAGGGGCTCAATTCGAGCGCTGGCTTCTGGGATGAAAGGAGCACCAAGGGTGAAAGGTCCAGGAATGTGGCATGCCGGTTGCTTTCAATCCTCCTATATGATTTTCGAATGGATTGAGAAGTCGATGGGTAGGCTTGCCTCCCTGCTGTCTTCTCTTTTCATTTCGAAACAGGTCTTCTCTCCGATCCCCGTTAGGGTGAAGCCCGGGCTCGCAAGAGCCGGGGCTGAACAGATTAGGCAACGGCGGAGGGGGTCCTTCTAAAACCTCTTTTTCGTCCGGGTTCGGTGATGTGCCGGGAGCCTGGACGAGAAAAAAACAGAAAGAAACCGGGCGGCTGTGCCGCCCCAATCACAAACAACAACAACAACA
>CAISZB010000294.1 GCA_903889845.1 uncultured Verrucomicrobium sp.
CGGATCGAGGAGCGCGGCGAGAAGGAGCGCGACCAGGAGGATCTTCGGCCAGAGAAGGGTCCAGGCGTGGCGGGGGCCTTCCCGCTGCGCGAGCCGCTGGAACAGGAAGACGAGCAGCCCGCCCGCGCCGAGGGCGAGGAGGGAGAACGCGATCGGTCCCCAGACCGGATTCCATTCGAGGGCGGTCATGGGTTGGCCTTTGGTTTGGGCTTGGACTGGACCGAAAGCTGGAAGCTTTGCCGGTTCGCCACGGCGGTCTCCAGCGCCAGGACGAGGAGGGCCGCCGTCAGGAGCCAACCGTAGAGGAATTGCGAGGACTGGCCGGGTGTCGAGGCGGACCCCGACGCGAGGCGGTCGTCCGGGTTCCAGGCGACGACCTCGTGCGGTACCGGCTTCAGGAAGGGGATGGGGCCGGTGCCGAGGAATTCCTGCCCGGCTTCCTCGGCGGCGGAGCTGACTGCGGCCCAGGTCGTCCGGTCATTTTGGCTTTGGCGGATTTCTAGGATGCCCGCGCGCGGCACGGGGCCGAAGTCCCGGGGCTGCCCCTGCCACGCGACGGAGGCCCCGGCGAGGGAACGGATCGAGGCCGGTTTCACCAGCGCTTCGGAAGGGAAGCGGAGAGTTTCCCCGGCGAGGCGGCTTTGGACGGGGGTCCCCTCCAATTGCGTGTCGTTCCCCGACAAGACAGCTTGGACGAAGACGACGAAGCCCGGTTTGAGGGGGAGGGAGGAATCCTGCGGGGTGAAGGCGATGCCGCTGGTCCAGAGCGTCCCCTTGCCGAGGCTCCGCCGGGCGAAGACCGGGGCCCCGCCGCTTCCCGTCGTTCCTGAAGTTGCCAAGAGCGGTTGCCAGGCTTTCCCGAGCGTGAGGGGGCGGTAGCGGAAGACGCGCAGGGGGCCGAGCTTCGGTCGGCCGTCGGCGTCCCGGAGGTCGCGCCACAGGGGATCGTCGGCCTGGAGGGGGAGGAGGGCTTCGGGATCGGTCCCCGCCGGGGTCTCCTTGAGCGGCGCGGCCTCGGCTTCCAGCCAGGGGGGAAGAGGGTGCCCTGCCGATCCGCCCGAACCGGGCGAGGGGATGAGGGCGAGCGTGCCGCCCTGCCGGACGAAGGTCTCCAGGGCCTTCACCGTGGCGGCGTCCTGGGGGAAGGCGTCCCAGACAAGGACGACGGAAGCGACGCCCGACGGGTCGGCCAGGGCGGCGGCGAGCTTGTCGGCGGCGATGTCGGTGGCGTCGAGGCCGGAGAGCCCGGGGCCGCCGCCGGGAGAGACGGCGTAGGGGAGCGCGGCGAAGGCTTTTCGACCTCCGACGAAGAGGACTTTCCGGGGATCGGTGCCGTTGAAGCCGAGGGTGACCTGCCCTCCGCCGGGGGCGACGTCGCCCTCGACCCAGGCCCGCGCCCAATGGAAGCCCGCACTGGGGAAGGAGAAGGGGGCGACGACGGAGAGCGATTCTCCGGCCCCGACGGAGAAGTCCCGGGAAGTCGCCTTGCCTGTGTCGTCGGTCGTGTTCAGGTGGACCAGTGCGGGGACGGGACCGACGTTCCGCAGGGCGAGGCGGACCCGCGCGGGATGGCCCACGGGGAGCGAGGCGGCGGGGGCCTCGGCCAGGGAGAGGGCGACCGCCCCCGTCGTCAACGGGGCCGTGGCGATCCGGTGGACGACGATCCGGGTGCGGGGCGGCAGCCCGGCTTCCGGGGAGAAGGCTCCCCGGTTCCAGCGGGAGGCGCGGAGGTCGGTGAGGAGGTCGATCTCCCGGACGGGCTGTCGTGCGGTTTCGAGGAGGGCCAAGGCCCGGCGCAGCGCCTCGGGGACATCGGCGGCACCGTCGGTCGGGGTCAGCCGGGACAGGGCCTCCTTCAGTGCGCCCGCGTCGGCGCGGAACCCGGCGGGCAACGCGGCGAGGGGGTCGGGGATCATGAGTTGAACCGCCGTCGCGTCTCCCGTAGGGGTTGCCTCGGCCCAGGCTTCGGCGGTCCGCGCGGCGAGGGTCAGTTTCGGGACGCCGTCGGCCCCGGCTCCCGACATGGAGGCCGAGTTGTCGATCAGGATGATCCGGGCCGTCGCGCCGCCTGTGCCTCCTCCCCACGGCGTCCCGGGGCGCATCAGGGCGAGGACGACGAGGGCGATGAAGAGGCAGCGGAGGAAGAGGAGGAGCCAGGCGTGAACCTTCCGCTTCGCGCTCAGGCGGGGATCGATCCGGTGGAAGAAGAGGAGGGAGGGGAAGTCCTGCACCGCCTTCTTCAGACGGAAGAAGAGGTGGAAGATGACCGGGAGGAGGATCGCCGGGAGAAACCAGGCGACGGCGGGATGGGCCAGGAGGAAGGGGGGCATGGCAGGGAGGGATTGCAACTAGCCCGACTTCGACATGCCCTTGGCCCGCTTCGCCACGGCGTCGAGGACCGGGGTGCGGGTGTCGAGGGTGAAGTAGTCGGCCCCGCAGCCGGTGCAGAGGCGGCGCAGTTCGTCGATGTGGCCCTGGACGGCGCGCCCGTAAGCGTCCTTCAGTTCCCCGGCGTCGATCAGGAGCTTTTCCTTGGTCTCCAGGTCGCGCAACTCGACGAGGCCCTGGAGGGGGGGGGCGACCTCGGCCCCGTCGAGGAGGTGGAAGACGACGACCTCGTGGCGGCTGTGCTGGAGGTGCTGGATGCCGCGGGCGATCTCGTCCGGGGCTTGGAGGAAGTCGGAGAGGATGAGGACGAGGTGGCGGGAGCGGAGCCGTTCGGCCGCCTCGTGGAGGGCTTTCTCGATGTGGCCCGCGCCGTCGGGGACCGTGGCCTCCATCTCGCGCAGGAGCGGTCCGAGGGTCTCGACGCTGGCGACGGGCTCGAAGGCGCGGGTGACGCGGTCGGTGAAGAAGGAGAGGGAGGCGCTGTCTCCCTGGCAGACGAGGAGGTAGAGGAAGGCGGCGGCGAGGGAGCAGGCGTAGTCGAACTTCGTGCAGGGGCCGGTGTGCCGGAAGCCGAGGCTGGCCGAGGCGTCGACGAGGACGAGGGCGCGGAGGGAGGTCTCGTCCTGGAAGCGCCGGATCATGTGCCGGTCGGTCTTCGCGTAGACGGCCCAGTCGATGAGGTTCGGCGCGTCGCCCGGGACGTAGTCGCGGTATTCGGCGAACTCGACGGAGGCACCGAAGTCGGGCGAGCGGTGGAGGCCCTGGGTCGCCCCCTGCATGGGGCGGCGCGTCGAGAGGGCGAGGCCCCGGAGCGGGTCGGCGACGTGCGGGGGCAGGTATTTGAAGGAGTGGGCCTCGGCCATGGGTTTCCCTTTGGCCTGGGCCTCAGCCCTTGGTCGAGTAATCGGGCTCCGGCACGGTCTGGAGGAGGCGCTTCACGATCTCGTCGGAATCGACCCCCTCGCTGCTCGCGGCGAAGTTGCACAGGATGCGGTGCCGGAGGACGGGCAGGGCGTAGGCGCGGACGTCATCGCAGGAGACGTTGAGCCGCCCCTCCAGCAGGGCGTGGGCCTTCGCAGCGAGGAGGAGGTATTGCCCCGCGCGCGGTCCGGCCCCCCAGCGGACCCAGCGGGTGACGAACTCCGGCGCGTCGGCGGCGTCCGGACGGGTCGCGCGGACGAGGCGGGTGACGTAGGTGCCGACGTGGCGGCTGACCGGCGTCTGGCGGACGAGGCGCTGGAAGGCGAGGAGGGCCTCCCGGTCGAGGACGCAGCCGACCTCGCGGACGGCGTCCCGCGTCGTCTCCAGGATGATCTCCTCCTCCTCCTCGGCGGAGGGGAAGCCGACCTTCACACAGAACATGAACCGGTCGAGCTGGGCCTCGGGGAGGGGATAGGTCCCCTCCTGCTCGATCGGGTTCTGCGTCGCGATGACGAAGAAGGGCTCCGGCAACTCGTAGGTGGCGCCGGAGACGGTGACGCGCCGCTCCTGCATCGCCTCCAGGAGGGCGGCCTGGGTCTTCGGCGGCGTCCGGTTGATTTCGTCGGCCAGGAGGAGGTGGGTGAAGACGGGGCCTTTCTTGAAGCGGAATTCGCGCCGGGAGGTCGCGGGGTCCTCCTCCAGCATCTGGGTGCCGAGGATGTCGGAGGGCATGAGGTCCGGCGTGAACTGGACGCGGCGGCAGTCGAGTTCGAGGGTCCCGGCGAGTGACTTCGCCATGAGGGTCTTGGCCAAACCGGGCGTGCCGACCAGGAGGCAGTGGCCCCGGGCGAAGAGGGCGACGAGGAGCTGCTTCACGACCGCCGCCTGCCCGACGACGACGCGTCCGAGCTGGGAGACGATCCGGGCCTCGGCCTCGTGGAGCCGCGCGGCGGCGGCCTCGGGATCGTCGATCTCGACCGGCTCCGCCGTCCGGGAAAACTCGAAGGCGGTCCCGCCGATGGCGAACCGGGTGCCGTCGGCCAGGGTCACCTCGGGGACGCCGAGGCCGTCGACGAGGAGGGGCGCGTTGGCGTCGTAGCAGCGGACGCGCCAGGCCCCCGGGCCTCCGTCGAGGTCGAGGAGGGCGTGCTGGGGCAGCGCGGCGGGATCGGCGGCGTCGAGGACGATGTGGCAGCCCGTGTCGGTGCCGATGAGGAGAGGGGTGCCGTCGAGCGGTAGGGCGGTTTCCCGGCCATCGGAGGTGCGGATGAGGAGGCGGTCCATGGTCTTTTTAAAAAGCGAATGAGTGGTCTCTAATGAGTGGTCGAATAGACGAGGATGTCCATGCCGAGGGGGAGGGCCGTCTCGTTCCGGTAGGCGAGGGCGAGGGGGTATTCGTTCTCCGACCACCCCGCCTCCAGGTCGATGGGGCTGTAGATGACCCGCAAATCCCCGTTGAGGGTGACGCCCTCCAGCTTCGGCTCCTTCAGGGCGCCGTAGCGCATCGCGACGGCGGGGGTGTAGGACGCGTCCCGGACCGGGGCGGCGGCGCTGAAGAGGGGATGGGAGAGGGGGATCGCCTCCAGCTTCGCGTCGGGGAGGACCTTTGCTATCTCCCGGCGGACGGCGGCGTCGAAGGTGGCGAGGCCGAGGCCGTTGTTGATGAAGAGGGTGCCGTTCCGCTGGAGGAAGCCGCGCAGGGCGACGACCGCCGCGTCGTTGAAGTGGAAGTCGTCGAGGCCGGTGAGGTAGAGGAAGGAGACCCGGGAGAGGTCGTCCTTGCCCGGCTTCAGCACGATCCGCTTCAGGTTGACCCGCAGGGAGGTGCTCTTGCGGAGCTTGGAGAGGAGGTCGACGGCGTTGTTCGGGTGGACGTTGAAGGAGCCGTCGTGCTCGATCTGCGCGAAGACGAATTCGTCGGTCGGCGTCTTCTCGTCGACGGCGGCGAAGAGTTCGGGCTTGGCCTCCTCGATCCCGACGCGGTGGTAGCCGATCGCGTAGGCGACGAGGTTCAGCCCGAGGATCTCGGACGAGGGGGCGTCGTAGAAGGCGGCCTGGGGGAGGAGCGGGACGTCGTGGTTGTCCCAGCCGCAGCCGAGGCCGTATTTCGAGATGAGGACGCCGATGCGGGAGCCGACGTAGAGGCCTTCCAGGTAGGGCTGGTCCGACTTCACGTTCGCGGAGTAATGGACCGTCTTCACGTCGCTGACCATGTGGTAGAGGGGGTGGTCGGCGGGAATCGGCCGCCAGGGGATCTCCGGGAAGGCCTGCTGCATGAGGGCGCGGGCCGAGTCGTAGAAGTAGGGCGATCCGGCGACCGAGTCGAAGACCACCATCCCGCCCTTGAGGACGTAGGCGCGGAGGAGGGCGAGGTTCTTCGCGTCGAGCTTCAGGGAACGGGTGCCGCTGAAGAAGAGGACGGCCATCTTTTCGGGATCGCCGTCGAAGGCGGCCAGGGAGACCTCCTCCGAGCCGTATTGGAGGCCGAGCTTCGTCTGGACCTTGGAGAAGAGCTGCTGGAGGTCGGCGGGGCAGAGGTTCCAGTCGGCGATCTTCTGCGTCGCGCCCTCGCCGGAGGAGAAGGTGCCCTGCTCCCCCCAGACGACTTTGCCGAAGAGGGAGGGGGGCGTCGGCGGGCGGTTCCGTTCCGTACGCCGGAGGGGAGTCGCCGGTAGGGGGAGGGGAGGGAAGGCCTCGCCGCCGGAGATCCGCTTCGGGGGTGCTTCGGGAGGTTTTCCCAGGGGAACGAACCAATCGTTCTCTCCTGCGATGGCCGAAACCGCGCAAGCCATCACCCCGATTATGGCACCGATCCAGTAGGAGTAGCGCATCCTACCGGATAGACTCCTTCAGCGGTGAAAAGTTACAATGCTATTTTTTAGAGTCTGCTGAGCGTTTCAATCAAAGCGGGAGGGATGACGATGTCTCCTGCCGCCGCGCTCTTGGCTCCCGGCAGGACGGTGGTGAGGCTGGTCGAGCCGAGGGGGCGATATTGCATGGTGGGAGGCGGTCCAGAATGGGACCCCGCGTCGGGCGGTGGCAATGCCGAATTCCCGCGCGGTGACGGATCAGGGCTTCTTCGCCTCGCGATTCGTCCGTTGCCAGGCGCGAGGGGTGACGCCGAAGAAGCGGTGGAAGGCGGTGCTGAAGTGTTGGGAGGAGGAGAAGCCGTAACGCAGGGCGATTTCGGTGCTCCCGGCGCGCGGCTGGAGCAGGGCCGCTCGGGCCTCGGTCAGTCGCCGGCGCAGGTGATGGACGGCGGGGGTGATGCCCACTTCCCGGCGGAAGCAGGCGCAAAAGTGGGAGGGCTGGCGCATTGTCGCCACGGCGGCCAGCTCGGCCAGGGGTACCCGGCGGTCGAGGTGCCGCTCCAGGTGGGCCAGGGCCTTCCGGATGTTGTAGGAATAGGGGAGGACGGCGCGGGCGGGGGACGGCTGTTTTTCCCCGGCGAGGTTCTGCTCGATCAGGGCCAGGAGGGATTGGACGAAGGCCCGCACCACCGGCATGCGTCGGGGGAGGGGGGTGACCATCTGCCCGACGATGGCGCGGATGACGGGTTCCAGGGCCGGGCCTCCTTTCATGAGGCGCTTGGAGGAGGAGCGAAGGAGCTGGGCCACCCGCGCCCCATCGGGGCCGAGGCGGGCCAATTCCAGGCCGATCCAGAGTTGGTGGGTTTCTTCCCGGGAGGGGGCGGCGGTTTCATGCCATTCGCCCGGATGGACGGCGAAGATGTCCCCCATGCGTTGGAGGTGGGTCTTGCCTCCCAGCCGCCAACGGATGCTTCCGCGCGCGAGGCAAAGGAACTCGAATCCCCGGTGGCGATGCCGGGCCAGCCAGTGGCCCCGGGCGCAGAGCGCGTCGCCGCAATGGGTGAGGGCGGGAAACTCCGCGAGCGGGGCCTCGTGGTAGAAGCCCGTGGTGGAGAAGGGGAGGGTGCGTGCGGACGTCATAAAAAAACGAAACAGATTATTTTATATACATTATGACGTCGGATTATGGAAGCTTTGTCGGGTGGGAGCGGAGAGACTTTTCCCATGAAGACCGTCCACATCGTCCTGAACGCTCACCTCGATCCGGTTTGGCTTTGGTCGTGGCGGGACGGGCTCGACGAGGTGTTGAATACCAGCGCCTATCTTTGCGACTTTCTGGACCGCCATCCCGACGCGATCTACACCCGGGGCGAGGCATGGCTCTACGAGCAGATCCGGACAGTCGATCCGCGGCTTTTTCGCCGGATTCTCCAGCACGTGAATGCGGGACGGTGGAGCCCGGTCGGGGGGTGGTACATCCAGCCCGATTGCAATCTGCCCAGCGGTTTTGCGCTCCGGCGGCAGATCGCGCTCGGCAAGGCCTGGTTCCGGAAGTGGATGGGGACGTTTCCCAAGGTGGCCTATAACGTCGACAGCTTCGGGCACGCCGCCACGCTGCCGGGCCTGATGCGGGAGGCGGGCCAGGACGCCTACGTCATGATGCGGCCCCAGGAACACGAGTTGGCACTCCCCGCCCGGTTGTTCCGTTGGCGGGGGGATGCGGACGGGCCGGAGGTCGTGACCTTTCGGATCGCCAAGGCCTATTGCACGCCGGACGGAAAGCTGGAGGAACACGTCGCGGCTTCCCTGACGGAATTGCCCGAGGGGGTCGACCACACGATGTGCTTCGTCGGCATCGGCGACCACGGCGGGGGGCCTACCGAGGAAATGGTCGCCTGGATCCGGGAGCATCGGGATGCCTTTCCCGGGGCGCGTCTCGTCTTTTCCTCCCCGGAGAGGTTTTTCCGCGCCGTGCGCCCGTCCCTGGCCCGCCTGCCCCTCGTCGTGGGGGAGTTGCAGCAGCACGCCGTCGGTTGCTACAGCGTCCATCGCCCCGTGAAGGTGGCGCTGCGGCGGGCGGAGCACCGCCTGACCCAGGCGGAGGCCATTGGAAAGAGCAAAGGCAAGGGGATGCCTGTCGAAGATCGGCGCGCGTTGGAGATTGCCTGGAACCGGGTTTGTTTCCATCACTTCCACGACACGCTGGGCGGCACCTGCCTTCCCAGCGCGTATATCGACGTGGAAGCGCAGTTGGGGCAGGCGCAGGCGATTGCGGACGAGGTTTCCGCGTTCGCCCTGCGGCGGCGGATCGTCGCCTTGCCTGGCGATCCGAAGCAGCGGCTGGCGTTCTTCAATGCCTCCGAAAAGCCGTTCGACGACTACGTCGAGGTCGAGCCCTGGCTGGAATGGACGAAGTGGAATCCCGAATGGCGGCTGATCGACGAGCAAGGCAAGGAGGTTTCGATCCAAGTGATGGAGGCGGAGAGTGCGGGCGCGAACGAGTGCCGTCTTCTGTTCCGGGTGACGGCGGCCCCCGGGGCTCTTCGCCTCTTCCGGATCAGGCGGGAGGCGGGGCGCCTGCCGAAGCCCTCTGCGAGGCTGTCCTGCGGGCCGGATTCGCTCAAGGCGAAAGGCGGACCGTCGCTTCGCTTGGGGGCTTCGGGCGGGATCACGTTTCCGGGCATGGCCGGGCTCCCGCTGCCGGCGCTCTCGCTTTCCGACGAGGAGACCGATACCTGGTCCCACGGCATCGACCGCTATGCGCGAGGGAACGAATCCCTGGCGGAATGGGAAGACCCGGCCCTCCTGGATCAAGGTCCCTTGATGGCTTCCCTGAGCCAAAAAGGGCGGATCGGGCAGAGCCGGGTGCAGGCCGAATGGCGGCTGTATGCGGGACAGCCATGGGTCGATCTGCGGCTCCGCGTCCTGTGGACCGAAGAGCGGCGCCTGCTCAAGCTCGACTGGCATCTCCCGAAAAGTATTGCCCATCGGGAGGACGGCATCCCCGACGGCTCCCTCGTCCGGCCCATCGACGGGCGGGAACTGCCGCTGCGCGATTGGACCCGGCTGCGGTGGGGAAAGGGAGGCGTCGCCGTCCTGGCTCCCGACGTCTTCGCCGCCGATGTCGTTCCCCGGCGGTTGGGGTTGACGCTGCTTCGCAGTTGCGTCCTGGCCTGTCACGACCCGAATCCCGGCATCCATGCGCGGGCCGTCTTCAGCGATCGGGGCGAGCACGTGTTCCGGTTCCGCTTCCTGGCGGCGGCGAAGCTTTCCGCCGCCGATCTCGACGTCTTCGCCTTCGCGATGCAGCGGCCGCCGCTCTTTGCGACGACGACGCGGGGCATGAAGGCCCGGGCGCTGCGGGGTGAGCCTCAACCGGTGAAGGCGGCCTAGTTTTGGAGGGAATGCGCGTGATATCTCAAGCGGAAATGGCCCGGCGAGGGGTCTTCGGAATCGACATTGGCGGGACGAAGTGCGCCGTCAGTCGGTTAAAGTCCGACGGCACGGTCGAGGAAACGGAGCGCTTCGAGACGCGCGAGGTGGCGGGGACCCTCGCGACGTTGATGGAGGGGCTGACGCGCCTGGGACCCTCGGCCGATTCCGTCGTCGGCATCTCCTGCGGCGGACCGCTCGACGCGCGTCGGGGGGTGATTCTCTCCCCGCCCAATCTTCCGGGTTGGGACGCGATTCCCATTTGCGACCACGTCCGGCGGCACATCGGCGGGACGGCCTTTCTGATGAACGACGCCAACGCCTGCGCCCTGGCCGAGTGGCGTTTCGGCGCGGGGCGGGGATGCCGCAATATGGTGTTTCTGACCTCCGGAACGGGCATGGGCGCAGGCCTGATCCTGGACGGACGCCTCTACGAGGGGACGACGGGCGACGCCGGGGAGGTGGGGCATCTGCGACTGAGCCGCCGCGGCCCGGTCGGGTTCGGGAAGGCGGGTTCGTTCGAGGGGTTTTGCAGCGGCGGCGGGATCGCGCGGTTGGCCCGGATGCGGATCGCAGAGGCGCCCTCCGGCCTTCCCGACTGGGCGCAGGCGGCGGAAATCTCCGCCAAAACCGTCGCGCAGGCGGCGCTCCGGGGGGAGCCGCTGGCAGGTGCGATCTTCGACGAGGCGGGGAGCCGCCTGGGACAGGCCCTGGCCCTCCTGATCGACATTCTTAATCCGGAGCGGATCGTGATCGGCGGGATCTTTCCCCGCTGCCATTCCCTGCTGCGGCCTGCGATGGAGAGGGTGCTTGTGGAGGAGGCCCTCTCTCCCTCCCTGACCGCCTGCGCCATTTTGCCCGCAGAACTGGGCGAGACGATCGGCAGCCATGGCGCCATCGCGGTGGCCTTGCATGGCGCCGAGGTTTTTTCCAATTTTTCATGTTTATGACTTCGCCCCATCTTGCCCATTTGGCCCAGCGTGTTCCGTCCCTCTCAGCCTGCACGGAGGCCGTACAGAGTGCCTTCGTCCTGCTGCGGGACTCCTTCCGCTCCGGGGGAAAGCTCCTGCTCTGCGGGAACGGCGGCAGCGCCGCCGATGCTGACCATATCGCGGGAGAACTCCTCAAGGGATTCTGCAAGCGGCGGCCCCTTTCCGGCGACGAGAGGAAGGCGTTGCCTCCGGAATGGGGCGGGAAGCTGCAGGGTGGCCTGCCTGCGATCCCCCTCAACGGCTTGCCTGCGTTGAGCAGTGCGTTCGCCAACGATGTCGATCCGATGCTGACCTATGCCCAGCTCGTCTGGGGGCTGGGGAATCGCGGCGATGTCTTCCTCGGTATCAGTACCTCGGGCAACGCCCGTAATGTCTGCGCCGCCGCGCAGGCTGCCCGGGCCCTCGGTCTGAAGACCATCGCCCTTACCGGAGAAAGCGGAGGCGCCTTGGCGCCCCTGTGCGATCTGGCGATCCGAGTCCCGGCCCGGGAAACCTATCTGGTTCAGGAACAGCACCTCCCGGTCTATCACTGCCTCTGTCTCATGCTGGAAGACGAGTTTTTCTCGGAATAGGGCGAGATTGACCGGAAGCAGGGGGGGGATTCGTTGTCTTTTCGGGCCGCGCGGCACAGCCGTTGCACCTTCGCGAGGAATTCGGCGCGATGGTTTTTCCTGTAGGATTATTTCTGACCGTGTTATTGTCGGGAGTCTCTACCGACCTTCATCGGAAATTCGAAGCATTGGGCGGACCTTGGGATTGCGTGACGCCAAAATACCCCCTTCATCTCCTGGAATAACGATGCCCTTCTTCCTGTCTCTCTGCCTTTTACTCGGCTGCGGTTGGTTCTTTGCTCCTTCGGCAGGAGCGGATACGAGTATCGATGGGCCCTTCATTGGCGTCTACGAGAGCGGTGTGATCGACTCGAAGGCTCCAGCCATCCCCGCGATCGCCGATTATGCCGCGTGGCTCCATCGCCCCGTTCTGTGGGGGCACGACACGATCCCCTTCGGCGGGGGATCGTGCTGGAATCATGTCAGCGGCGAGTATGCCATGGATTGGTTCCTCAAGACGTGGGGGGCCTGGGTCCAGGCTGTTCCGGGACGGCGCTTCGTCCTCTCCGCGCCGATGCTGCCCGGTCCGGCCGACCGCAGTGGCCCGACAAAGGGAGACCATGCCGGGCCAGTCTCCCTCGCGGCCGGGGCGGCCGGGGAGTACAATGTCTATTGGAAGGCCCTCGCCGAGCGGATGGTCGGGACGGGTCTCGGCGGGTCGGTCGTTCGGCTCGGCTGGGAGTTCAACGGGAATTGGTATGCCTGGAAGGTCCTCAACGAGGCCGATGCGAAAGACTTTGCCGGCTACTGGCGGCAGATTGTGACGACGATGAGGGCGGTCCCCGGAACGGAGAAGATGCAGTTCGATTGGAACGGAGCGAACGCTGTCAGGACCTCCTATCCCCTTGAGGCGGCGTGGCCGGGAAACGACGTTGTCGACTTTGTCGGCACCGACATCTACGACGCCTCCTATGCCGAGAACACCTACCCCTATCCGCCGACCGCCACACCGGCCGAGATCGAAGCGCGACAGGAAACGGCCTGGGCCAAGTGGATCAACGAGCCCACAAACAACGGCATCCCCGCCTGGGTGGCGATCGCCAAGGCCCACGGGAAGCCGCTCAGCGTTCCCGAATGGGGCGTGATGGAACGAAAAGACGGCCATGGCGGTCTCGATAACCCCACTTTCATCAAGCGCGTCGGCACCTTCATCAAGGACCCTGCCAATGGCGTCTACTATGCTTCCTATTGGGACTGCGACGCCGGAGCAAACGATAATTGCAGACTCTCCCCCGTGACGCAGTCCGACGGATCGATTTACAAGACCAAGTTTCCCCGATCGGCTGAAGTCTTTCACCAGTTCTTCTCGCTGCCTTGAACTTGGCAGAAGGAGAAGCAAGGAGGCTCCTGTAGCCTCGTTGCGGACGACTCAAAAGAGAGAAAAAGATGGTGCGCGGTGGCAGGTTTGAACTGCCGACCCCTACAGTGTCAATGTGGATTTACCTCTTATAAGTTGTTCTGGTGGACAGCTTGTGGTAAAATCAGGGACGGATGAGTACCAAGTCAAAGGCGGCTATTGCCGACCTCCCGTCGGGGGTTTCAGTTCTGAAAACGGATAATGGCATGGGAGGAGAATATTGGCGGGTAAGACTCGGCAAGCGTTTTACGGGCGGGGCGATCATTAAGAAAAACTTTGCGACCGTAGCCGCAGCTCGAATCTGGATTTTTGGCCCTGATGTGCAAAAGGTCAAGGCTTCGCCCGGAGGGGAAGGGGGGATTCTCAAGCTGGTTGAAGAAGCTGCCTCCTCGGCTCGTGCCCTCACCGCGAAGCAATTGGATGCCGCCGCAGATGCTTTCCGCCGCCTGGAGCCGTTGGGTTTGACCCTAACCGAGGCAATCGATCTGGCGTTGAAGCATGCCCGGCCGCCCAAAGGAGAAATTACGTTCGCGGACGCCTTCGCAGGCATGAAGGCGAAGCCCCTTTCGGGGAGTCCTCTGGCGGCGACGACGGCCTCGAATTACCGTACGTCGGTGGAGGGACTCGCCGAGGAATTTCCGAAGAAAAAGCCGCATGAGATTACGAGGGGGGATATTGAAGATTTTCTCGACGAGGAGGATTGGTCACCCGTCACCCGGGCTTCGAATCTTCGCAACCTCCGGGTCTTTTTTTCCTGGTGTCGTAAGGAGGGATACGCGGGGATCGATCCCACCGAGGGAATCGTGGTTCCGACCGAAGACGAGGAGCCCGTTGCCCTGACCGTGGCGCAGGTGGAGAATCTGCTTGCGGCGGCCCGGACTGAAAAGAAGATGCTGCCTGGGATCGTCCTTGGGGTCTTCGCTGGCTTGAGGACGAGCGAGATTCGGCGGCTGACCTGGGAAGAGATCGGAGACAAGGAAATCGAGATCAAGCCGTCGAAGACCAAGACCCGGCAACGCCGCATGGTGACGGTTTCGGATACATTGGCGGCCTGGTTGGCGCTTTGTCGCCAAACTTCGGGGCCGATTGCCCCTGCGGCCTGGAGGTCGGGATTCGAGTCGGTTATACGGGGGGCCGGTTATCGAGTGCGCAAGCCCGTTCCAGGTGAACCTGCGAAGCCCAAATGGCCCAGGAACGCGATGCGCCACACCTTTGGTTCTTACTTTTGGGCGCAACAGAAAAACGAGACCCTCACCGCTGCGGAGATGGGCAATTCTCCGGCAATGGTGTTTCAGCACTATCGGCGTGTCTTCCCGGTTGGAGAGGTGGAAAAATTCTGGAAATTGAGGCCTCCCAGAGGACCTCGATAGAGGGCTTTGACGGCAGGATATTATAATGCATATTATATCCGTATAAGGCCATAAAATGCATTATAAAGAATCCCCCCATTTGGCGGTTGAACGGTTTCATGCGGAGTTCCTTCGCGGTCTCTCTTCCTCACTCAATTCCGGCCTCTATGCCGTCAAGGGTGGGGTCAACCTCCGTCTTTGCCTGGGCAGCGTACGGTGCTCGGAGGACTTGGACATTGATGTGAGGACGGTAGCCAAGGGAACCCTGCAAAAGAGTGTCGACAGGCTCCTCGCCGACCGGCTGCCCAAGGTCTTGCTCGCGTGCGGTTTTTCCATCGCCCAATTTTCGTCTCCGAAACAGACCGATACGGTTCAACGCTGGAAGGTGACCCTCACCGTGGGGGCGACGCCGGTGGCCACCAAAGTCGAATTTTCGAGGCGCGGGGTTGGGGAAGGGGTCGAGAGCGGCCTGATCCATTCCCAGCTCTCTCTGGTTCATCAAATGGCTCCCTTTGCGGTTCCTCATTACACGATCCCCGCCGCCGTACGCCAGAAGATCGAAGCCTTGGCCGGAAGGCCGCTGACCCAGGCGCGGGACGTCTTCGATCTCCATTTTCTTTTTTCTCAGGGAGGTCATTCGGCCGTCGCGGAAGGTTCCCCTACTTTACTTGCCAAGGCGGCTGAAAATTGCCTGAGCCTTTCCCACAAAGATTACCTCGGCCAAGTCGCCGCTTATCTTCCAGTCGAACATCGTCCAGCCTATGAAGCCAAAGCCGTGTGGACCGCGATGCAGGAAGAGGTCTTCGGTGTCTTGGAGAAGGCTGCGGAAAAATCCTCGTAAACAGGGAGGACTTCATGAACCAACCCGAAGCTCTAGCCAAACTCCAGAGCCTCTACTCCACTGCATTCACGACCCGCGATGCGGCTCACCTGTTGGGCGTCACCGTCTCCGCTGCCGCCAGGCTCCTGATGCGGCTCGCCAAAGCCGGGTTACTGGTCCGCATCCTGCGAGGCCGCTGGGTGGTGCCGGACAAATTCAACCGGCTTTCGCTGCCTGAGCTGGTGGCGGGCCAGTCCGCTTACGTCTCGATGCAATCGGCCCTCTCTTTCCACGGCATGATCGAGCAGATCCCCTCTTCGATCTACGGAGTGACGTGCGGTCGGGGCCTCGTCCGGGACACTCCCTTGGGGAGAGTTTCCCTGCATCATGTGGCACCCGAATTCTTCACCGGCTACGACACCCCGACCGAAATTGCGTGGCTCAAAATCGCCAGCCCGGAAAAAGCCTTGGTCGATGTGCTCTACTTTCGCATGACTTCCCTTGGCGATTTTAAGGGCCTTCCCGAGGTCGAATTCCCGAAAGGCTTCCGCTGGCGCATGGCGCAGGACTTCGCCCGGCTTACTCCCAGTCAGGCGCGGCAGGGGGTCATCCTTTCCGCGCTGAATCGCTTTCGGAAACAATCTCAAATCCCGTAGTCGGACTCTACTCTTCTTTTTTTCCCATTTCCCCCTCCTCCGGGAAAACCCCCGCATCGCTCAGGATCTGCTTGAGCGGCGTCTCCCATTCCTCCTTGAGGGCAAAGCGAATTAGCGTATCGAGGATCGGCCCGCTTCGATCCCGGATCATCCGCTCCTGCGAACCCCAGACCATCTTTTCGATCACATCCTTCGCCTTCGGTCCCAAGTGTGCCTTGGAGACCGTCCAGTAATCGACCACGATTGGCGGAGGTCGCAGCGCCTTCTGCGGATCATCCATCGCATCGAGGCAATTGCGTAAGCAGGCCACCACGAAAGCGTTCGGTTTGAGGCGCAGCCAGTCGGCCTTGTGCCGAATCAGATTCACCAAATCAATCCCCCCGTCGCTGATCTTGAGGTGCAAATGCTTGGGCGTCGTCTGCGTCTTCCTGTGCGCCCGGAACTCCTTTAAACGGCCCGCGGCCTCCGCAGCACGTCTGGCCCGATCCTTCTCAGTTAGTTGGCCCATGATGTCGTCCGGCTCCGGCTTCTTTTTGGGGGGTGGCAGCAAATCCAGTTCTCGACCCATCCTATAATGCGTAGGGCGGTCCAAAACTGAGACACGTGGCGGTCC
>CAISZB010000295.1 GCA_903889845.1 uncultured Verrucomicrobium sp.
AGACCTACGAGTACCGCATCCACACCGCCCCCTTCAGCGATCCGTTCCTCTACGACCGCGCCTGGCATGTCCCGAAGCCGCTCGACGACGCGGCGATGGAGCGGGCCGCCGCCTTCCTGCGCGGGACCCACGACTTCGCCGCGCTGGCCTCGAACGCCGGGTATGCGCGGACGACGACGGTGCGGACGATCTCCGCGCTGACGCTGCGGCGGCGGGGGCCGATCCTGGCCGTCCGGGTTACGGCCGACGGGTTCCTCTATCACATGGTGCGGAACATCGTCGGGGCGCTGGTCCGCGTGGGGCGGGGGAAGCTTTCGCCCGAGGCCTTCGGGAAGATCGTGAAGGGCGGAAAGCGGATCGAGGCCCCGGCCTCGGCGCCCGCCATCGGCCTTTACCTGATGAAGGTCGCGTACTATCCGAAGGCCGTCCGCCTCCAGCGGGCTAAGAACCGGCGCGATCCGGTGGCGTTCTGGGCGGAGGAGGAATGAGCTGTCCGGCGACGCCCCTCCTCCACCTGGTCCTGGTCGAGCCGGAAATTCCGGGAAATTCCGGGAACATCGGTCGGCTCTGCGCGGCGGCGGGGGTGCGGCTTCATTTCGTCGGGCCGCTCGGATTCGATTTGAGCGACAAGGCGGTGAAGCGGGCGGGGCTCGATTACTGGCCCCACCTCGATTGGCGGACGTGGCCCGACCTCGACGCCCTCCGTGCGGAGGCGGCGCCTGGCGCAAACTGGTTCTTCTTCACGACGAAGGTCCTGCGGCCCCACACGGCAGCCCGTTACCGGGCGGGGGATTACCTCGTCTTCGGTCGGGAATCGAAGGGGTTGCCCTCCAGCCTCCTGGAGGCGCACGCCTCCGGCTGTGTCACGATCCCGATGCGGAACCCGGCGGTGCGGAGCCTCAATCTGGCGACCTCCGCCGGGATCGGGCTCTATGAGGCGCTGAGACAAATCGAGGGTTGGCAAGGCTAGGGCAATTGGCGTAGTACGAGGGTTCCAGCCATGCTCGCCAAACGGATCATTCCCTGCCTCGACGTCCACGCCGGGAAGGTCACGCGCGGGCAGCAGTTCGGCCGGGCCGAGGCGGGCGGGTTGAAGGAGGTCGGCGATCCCGTCGCCCTCGCCCTCCGCTACAACGAGCAGATGGCCGACGAACTCGTTTTCTTCGACATCACCGCCTCCTCCGAGGGGCGCCGGAACATCCTCAGCGTGATCGAGCGGACCGCCGACCAGTGCTTCATGCCCCTGACCGTCGGCGGCGGCATCCGCTCCGCCGACGACATGCGGGCGATGCTCAACGCCGGGGCCGACAAGATCAGCATCAACTCCGCCGCCGTGACGAATCCCGACCTGATCCGGGCCGGGTCGGAGCGGTTCGGCGCGCAGTGCATCGTCCTCTCGATCGACGCGAAGCGGACCCCCTCCGGCCAGTGGAAGGTCTTCACCCACGGGGGCCGGAAGGAGACCGAGTGGGAGGCCGTCGCCTGGGCCGTCCGGGGCGTCGAGCTGGGCGCGGGCGAAATTGTCCTTAATAGCATCAACGCCGACGGGATGAAGACCGGCTTCGACATCGAGATCACCCGCCGCGTCAGCGAGGCGGTCCCGGTGCCGGTCGTCGCCAGCGGCGGCGCGGGCAAGATCGAGCATTTTGCCGAGGTCCTCGGCGCGGGGAAGGCCGATGCCGTTTTGGCCGCCAGCGTCTTCCACTACGGGGAGATGACCGTACCCCAGGTGCGGGAGTATTTGAAGGCGAAGGGCTTCCCCACGCGCTAGCCGGTTTCCCGGGTGCGCAATTTTCGCTCCGTTTCCGCCAACCCGCGTCTAGGAAGCGCCTCCGGGCGTACGGTAGGCTCTCCCCACATCATGAGCAAAATCACCGTAGTCGGAGCCGGATTCGTTGGGGCCACCGCCGCCCAGCGCCTCGCAGAAAAGAACCTCGGCGACGTCGTCCTGCACGACATCGTCCCCGGCATGCCCCAGGGCAAGGCCCTCGACATGGTGCAGTCCGCCTGCATCGAAGGCTTCGAATCGACCGTGACCGGGACGAACGATCCCGCCGACTACAAGGATTCCGACATCGTCATCATCACCAGCGGCCTGGCCCGCCAGCCCGGCATGAGCCGCGACGACCTCCTCCTGAAGAATGCCGAGATCGTCGGCGGCGTCGCCGAGAACGTGAAGAAGTACGCGCCGAACGCGATCGTCATCGTCGTCAGCAACCCCCTCGACGTCATGACCGCCCTCGTCGCCAAGAAGACCGGCTTCCCGAAGGAGCGCGTGATGGGCATGGCCGGCGTCCTCGACTCCGCCCGCTTCCGCGCCTTCATCGCGATGGAGCTGGGCGTGGCCTACCAGGACGTCAACGCGATGGTCCTCGGCGGCCACGGCGACGACATGGTCCCCTCGGTGCGTTATTCCACCATTGCCGGCATTCCGTTGCCGGACCTCGTCAAGATGGGTTGGACCAC
>CAISZB010000296.1 GCA_903889845.1 uncultured Verrucomicrobium sp.
CTCCAGGCTTTGACGCGCCTTCATCTTCGCGGCCCAGCGTTCCTTCGCGGCCACGTGCTGTTGTTTAATGGGATCGCTCATGACCCGACGCGGCGGAGGTTCGAGGGGAGGATGTTCAGCTCGGAGCGGTACTTCGCCACCGTGCGGCGGGCCAGGGGGATGCCCCGCTCGGAGAGGATGGTGACGATTTCCTGGTCGGAGAGGGGCTTCTGCGGGTTCTCCCGGGCGACGAGGTCGGAGATCGATTCCTTCACGCTGGTGTTCGAGAGGAACTCCCCACTCGCGGTCTGGTAGCCGGGGGTGAAGAAGTATTTGAGGTCGAAGACGCCCCACGGCGTCTGGATGTACTTGTTCGCGATGGCGCGGCTGACGGTCGTCTCGTGGACGCTGACGGCCTCGGCGATCTGGCTCATCGTGAGGGGCTTCAGCATCGCGGCGCCCTGCTCGAAGAATTCCGTCTGCCGGGCGACGATCGCCGTGGCGATGTTGAAGAGGGTCTGCTGCCGGAGGTGGAGGCACTTGATGATGAATTTCCCGGAACGGATTTTTTCCTTCAGGTACTCACGCACCTTCGCGTCGTTGCCGTCGGTGGCCAGGATGTCCTTGTAGGTGTCGCTGATGCGGAGGCGGGGGACGGCGTCGTCGTTCAGGACGACGACCCACAGCCCGCCCTGCTTCTGCACCGCCAGTTCGGCCTGGACGATGTGCCGCTTGTCGTCCGGGGCGAAGGTCGAGCCGGGCCGGGGCTGGAGGGTGGCAATGAAGTGGGCGGCCTGCATCACGCGGTCGACCGGCACGCGGAGGGCGCGGGCGATGTCCTGGAACTTCCGCCGCCCCAGGTCGGGCAGGTGGTGGGAGACGATGGCCGCCTCGATGTCCTCGGCCTTCCCCAACCGGTCGAGCTGGATGAGGAGGCACTCCCGCAGGTCCCGCGCGGCGACGCCGACGGGGTCGAAGGTCTGGACCAGGGCCAGGGCCTGCTGGACGACGTCCGTGGGAAGCATCGCCGAGGCGGCGACCTCATCGACCGTGGCGGTGAGGAAGCCGTCGTCGTCGAGGCTCCCGATGATCTCCTTCCCCGCCTCGACGATCCGGGGATCGTTGTCGGCCAGGGTCAATTGTTCCGTCAGGTGGAAAGAGAGCGTCTCCTCCTCGGCCTGGGAATCGAAGAAGTAGCGGCGGCGCTCGGCGTCCTCCGCCGTGTAGGTGCCGTTCCCGGCCTTCGATTGGGCGAAGTATTCCCGCCAATCGGCATCGGCCTCGGCGGCCGCCTCGGCGGCGCGGTCGCTTTCGGCGGAGGCGGCGCTGCCGTCCTCCCCGTCCCAGCCCTCGTCGGAGGGAGCCTCGGCGCGGGGCTCCTCGGCCACTTCCTCCAAGACAGGATTCACCTCCAGCTCCTGCTGGATCAGGGAACGAAGCTCCAACGCCGGGGCCTGCAGCAACGCCAGCGACTGCTGCATTTGCGGCGAAAGCGTCTGACCGAGGCCGAGGTTTTGATGGAGTCCGAAGCCGCCCATGGCAGGCCGTACACTAAAACGCCTTCCCAGAGGTGCAAACTGAAAAACGTAAAAAATTGCGAAATTGGCATGATTTTCGCTGCATTCCTCGTCTATAGGAGGGTACAGTCTCCGTTGTGCTTCGGTTCACCGTCCTCGCCAGCGGCAGCAGCGGCAACTGCGCCTACCTCGAAACCCCCGCCTCCCGCCTCCTCATCGATGCCGGAGTGAGCGGTCGCCGGATCGAGCAATCCCTCGCCGCCCTCGACCGCTCCCTGAGCGGCGTCGAGGCCGTCTTCCTGACCCACGAGCACGGCGACCACGTGGCGGGCCTCGCCGTCGTGGCGAAGAAGCGGGGCATCCCCGTCTGGTGTAATCCGAAGACGATGGAATTCCTCCGCCCCACCCTGCCCGGCTACGACAAGTGGCGCCTCTTCGAGACGGGGGAGACCCTCTCCCTGGGCGACTTGACCATTGAAACCTTCCCGATCTCCCACGACGCCTACGACCCCGTCGGCTACCTCTTCCACCACGACCGGGGGAGCATCGGCTTCCTGACGGATTTGGGCCACGCCACGAAGCTGGTCATCGAGCGCGTCCGCCGCGCCCGCGCCCTGGTGCTGGAGGCGAATTACGACCTGGCCCTCCTCCACGCCGACACGAAGCGCCCCTGGGCCGTGAAGCAGCGCATCCTCTCCCGCCACGGCCATCTTTCCAACGAGGCGGCGGCGGAGTTGGCGGCGCAGATCGCGGGGGATAAGTTGGAGGATCTGTTCCTGGGCCACCTCAGCGCCGACTGCAACCGGCCCGAGGTCGCGGCGCGGGTCGTGGGGGATCGGTTGCGGGAAGCGGGGCATGGGCATGTGCGGCTCCATCCCCTCGCGCCCGATTGCGCGGCGAAGACGTTGTGTTGGGAGTAGGGGGCCTACTTATTGGATTGGGTTAATGGCGGAGCGATCCCGAAGGGATCGAAGCCGGTAGCCGGTGGTTGAGGCCGAAGGCCGACACCACCGGTATCGGCCAGCAAACAAATTGCGCCCCGGAACCGATTTCTCTTCCCGCTGTGGTTTTGCCGGGGCGCACCTCGGAAAACGTATCGCGTGGGAAGCGCCCCGGCGGGGGTTTGGGGGAAAGCCGTGTCGGCCTCGGGGCGCGATTTGTTTTCATGCATATCCGGTGGTGTCGGGCTCCGCCCTCAACCACCGGCTACCGGCTGGCATCCCTACGGGATGCTTGGAAGGGTTGCCTTGAGGCAGGATTCGGATAATGTGCCACAATGCAAGGTGCCTACGCCGAGATCGTGCAAGAGGACGGGGGATGGTGGATCGGCTGGGTCGAGGAGGTGTCCGGCGTGAACGCGCAGGAAAAGACGAAGGCATCACTTCTCATCTCATTGCGGCAAATTTTAGCGGAAGCGATCGAGTTCGAAAACAAGGGCCACAAGAGCAGATGAAAAGGTGGCTCGCGTCATTGGTTTTGCTGGTAGCGGCTTGTGGTGCCAGGGCTTACGAAGTTGAAAACGGGGAATGGCATGGCTTCAAAGTGACGGCTGATAATCTTGTTTGGATCGCGACGCCGGACCATCGAAAGATCCAGGTTACCAACATACCCTTCGTTGCGAAGGTGGAAGGAGGCGGGTTTTACTCGATCCCTCCGATAGAGCCAATTCGCTGCACTTGGGACCCGAGTCACACATGGCTTGGCATCTTCATCACGGTGAGGCAAGTCACCGAAGCGTATGTATTTAATCTCAAGACGGAGACGCTGATATCCCGATGGAAATGCGACTATTCGCGTTATCCCGCCTGGTTTGGTGAACCTCAGTGGTTTACTCATACTCGGCCGATCCGGTGGAGCGGAAATCGTCTTTTTTGTGATTCCCTAGTTCGATTCAAGAGCGGTGGAGAAAGACATCTTCCAGAAGTTGCGACGATTCATGATGATTGGGTTGAGTGCGAGGTGCTCGACAACGAGGATCAAGGAGAAACGCATATCGCCCGTCGCCTCACTGGTGCATGGAGAAACAAATGAATCGGAGGCTTACCGCCCCTTCTTCCGCTTCAACTCCTCCTCCATCTTCCCCACCGGCAACGTATTCATCACATCCCCCTTCCTCAACCACCCCTTCCGGGCCAGGGTGACGCCGAGCTTCAGGTAGGCGAGGTCGCTGGGGCGGTGGGCGTCGGCGCTGACGACGCACTTCACGCCTTTGTCGCGGGCCTTGTGCCACCAACGCCAATCCATGTCGAGGCGGTAGGGATTCGCGTTCAACTCGATCCACGTCCCGGTCTCGGCGGCGCAGTCGATGAGCTTGTCCAAATGGACGGGGTAACCTTCGCGCCTTAGCAGGAGTCTCCCCGTGGCGTGACCCAGGATCGTGACGTACTTGTTCTCCATCGCCCGCGTCAGGCGGCGCGTCATCTCCTCCTCGTCCTTCGTGAACCCGGCGTGGAGGGAGGCCACCACATAGTCGAACTTCGCCAGGAAGGCGTCGTCGAAGTCGAGTTTTCCCTCCTTCAGGATGTCGCACTCGACGCCGCTGAAGAGGCGGATTTCCCGGTCGGGATTCGCGTTGAACTTCGCGATCTCGGCCAGTTGCGTCTCGAACCGGGCCTCGTCGAGGCCGTTCGCCTGGAACGACGACTTCGAGTGGTCGGCCAGGCCGAAGTAGGCGAGGCCGATCCCGGCGGCGGCGGCGGCCATCTGCTCCAGCGTCGCCGTCCCGTCGCTCGCGTTCGTGTGGTTGTGGAAGGCCCCGCGCAGCTCCGTCCATTCGACGAGGCGGGGGATCTTCCCGTGTTCGGCGGCTTCGATCTCGCCCAGGTTCTCCCGCAACTCGGGCGGGATCGGGTCGAGGCCCAGTTCGTGGAAGAGTTCCTCTTCGGTGTAGATGGGCAGCTTCTCGACCTCGTTCCCTTCCTTGTCGGTCTTGAAGAGGCCCCACTCGCTCAGCTTCATCCCCTTGGAAATGGCCCGCTGGCGGAGGGCGACGTTGTGTTCCTTGCTCCCGGTGAAGTGGTGGAGGGCGGTGGCGAAGTCGCGGTCGGGGACGACGCGGAGGTCGCATTGGAGGCCGTCGGCCAGGATCACGCTCGCCTTCGTCCCGCCGTGGCCCAGGATGCGCGTCACCTGCGGCAGGGCGACGAAGTCGTCCAAAATCCCCTTCGCCTTCTCCGGCGCGGAGGAGGCGAGGAGGTCGATGTCCTTCACGACTTCCTTCCCCCGCCGCAGGCTCCCGGCGATGCTGACCCGGTGGATGTCGGGATGGGTGCGGAGGGTATCGACGAGGTCCTCGGCGAGGTCGAGGACGTCGCCCAGGCGGTGCTGGCTCTGGTAGCTGCGTCGCTGCTCGATGGAGAGGAGGAGATTCGCCTCGGTCTTCGCGCCGAATCCGGCCAGCGATTCGAGCTTCTTTTCCCGGCACGCCGCTTCCAGCCCCGCGATGTCGGAGATGTGGAGCTGTTCGTAGAGCGCCTTCACCTTCTTCGGTCCCAGGCCGGGGAGGTCGAGGAGGTCGAAGAGGCCGGGGGGGAACTCGGCGCGGAGCTTCTCGTGGTAGGCCAGCTTCCCCGTCGTGACCAGTTCGGTGATCTTTTGCCGCAGCGCGTCGCCGATGCCGGGGACGGTGCCCAGGCGGTCCTCGGCGACGAGGCGGCCCAGGTCTTCCGGCAGCGTTTCGAGGGTCCGCGCCGCCGTCTTGTAGGCGCGGGACTTGAAGGCGTTTTCCCCTTTCAGCTCCAGGAGGAGCGCGATCTCCTCCAGGACGGCGGCCACTTCGGTCTTATCCATCCGGGAACTTTGGCTCAGCCTCGGCAAAAATCAATGGATTGCGGGTTGAACCAGGGACGGGTAGCCTTCCGCACCTTTTCATGAGTCTTCCCGCCCGCTCGACCGCCAAGTCCCGCGCCCTCTTCGCCGAGGCCCTGAACCTCATCCCGGGCGGGGTCAATTCCCCCGTCCGCGCCTTCCGGAACGTCGGCGGGGAACCGTTCTTCGCCGCCCGCGCCGCCGGGGCCACGGTCTGGGACGTCGACGGGAACGCCTATGTCGATTACGTCGGCACGTGGGGACCGGCGATTCTGGGCCACGCGCCGGAGGCCGTCGTCCGCGCCGTTGCGGAGGCGGCGGCGCTCGGCACCAGCTTCGGCATCCCGAACGCCCGCGAGGTCGATCTCGCCCGGAAGGTCGTCGCCTGGGTCCCTTCCGTCGAGAAGGTCCGGATGACCAGCAGCGGGACCGAGGCCTGCATGGCCGCCGTCCGCCTCGCGCGCGGCTTCACCGGGCGGGAGAAGATCATCAAGTTCGAGGGGTGCTACCATGGCCACGGCGATTCCCTCCTCGTGAAGGCCGGATCGGGCGCACTGACCCACGGGGAGCCCGATAGCGCCGGGGTCCCCGCCGCCCTCGCCGCGCTGACCCTTTCCCTTCCGTTCAACGACCTCGCCGCCGTCCGCGCCGCCTTCGAGGCGAACCCCGGGGAGATCGCCGCCGTCATCGTCGAGCCGGTGCCGGGGAACGTCGGCCTCCTCCTGCCGGAGCTCGGCTTCCACGAGGGGCTCCGCGCCCTCTGCGACGCCCACGGCGCCCTCCTCATCTTCGACGAGGTGATGACCGGCTTCCGCCTGGCCAAAGGCGGGGCGCAGGAGGGGATCGGCGTCCGGCCGGATCTCTCCACCTTCGGCAAGGTCATCGGCGGCGGCCTCCCCGTCGGGGCCTTCGGCGGCCGGGCCGACGTCATGGACCACCTGGCCCCCCTCGGGAAGGTCTACCAGGCCGGGACCCTTTCCGGGAATCCCCTGGCGATGGCGGCGGGGTTGGCGCAGCTCGCCGAATTGGAACGGCTCGACGGCTTCCGCAAACTGGAGGAGATCGGCGCGGCGTTGGAGGCCGGGTTGAGGCCCCTGTTGGCGAAGGCGAGGGTCCCCTCGCAATTCCACCGGCGCGGCTCGATGTTCTCCCTCTTCTTCTCGGCGAAGCCCGTCCGCAACTGCGCCGACGCCCTCGCCTCCGACCGCGAGGCGTTCAAGAAATTCTTCTTCGGCCTCCTGGACCGGGGCGTCTACATCGCGCCCTCGCCCTTCGAGGCCGGGTTCCTGAGCCTCGCCCACGGCCCCGAGGCCATCGAGGCGACGCTCCGGGCCGCAGCGGAGGTGCTGCCTACTCTTTGATTTGTGAAACGGCTCCTTCCCTTCCTCTGCTGCGCCGCGTTGGCCGTCCCGGCTTTGGCCCAGGCTCAGGTCCCGACGCCGACGCGGATCATCCCGGTGAAGGAGATCCGGCCCGGCATGCACGGCATCGCCTACACCGTCCTTCAGGGGAGCACAATCGTCCCCATCGAGACGGAGATCCTCGGCGTCGCCGAGAACGCGCTGAGCCCCGGGTACGACCTCATCATCGGGAAACTCGTCGATCCGAAGACCGCCCTCGTCGAGGCCGTCCACGGCATGAGCGGCAGCCCCCTCTACATCGACGGACGCCTCGCCGGGGCCCTCTCCCGCCGTCTCACCCAGTTCGAGAAGGATGGCCATTGCGGCTTCACCCCGATCGAGGACATGCTCCGCGTCGATGGGGAGGATCGGTCCGAAAAGAAGCTGGCCGCCCTCCGTGCACGGCAAGGACAGGAACCGCCCTTTTCCGTCGCGGGCCTCCTCCGCGGCACCCTCGCCGCCGCCTCGGGGTCACCCGGATTCCAGGCCCTCGGCGTCCCTCTTTCGATCACCGGCCTCTCCTCCGAGCTCACGGGTCGGCTGTTGAGCCGCTTCGGGATGGAGGCCAGCGGCTGGGTCCCCGTCTCCGGCAGCTCGCGGAGCGAGGCCCGCCTCGCCAAGGCCGAGTTGAAGCCCGGCTCCCCCGTCGCCGCCGTCCTCATGACCGGGGACCTGAGCATCGCCGGGACCGGGACGCTGACCTGGCGCGAGGGGAACCGCGTCCTCGCCTTCGGCCATCCGATGCTCGGCGTCGGGCGGAGCGCCTGGGGGATGGCCCCTGCGGAGATCATCACCACGATCCCCAGCTACCTCTACCCGCACAAGCTCTCCAACACCGGCCCCGTCGTCGGCACCATCTCCCAGGACCGCCTCTCCGCCGTCGGCGGCACGATCGGGACGCTCCCCCCGATGGCCCCCTACCACATCGTCCGTACCGGCGACGGGCGGGCGCTCCCCCCGCTCGACGGCACCTTCATCACCGATCCCGACCTCGCGCCGATGCTCCTCGCGTCGGCGGCCCTCACCGCCGCCGCCTCGGGGAACGAGGCGGGCCGCGCCCTCTACCTCCGGGCGCACGGCACCGTCACCTTCAAGAACCTGCCCCCCCTCGTCCTCGACTGCGTCTACTCCGGGGAGAACGTCGACCTCCTCGCCTCGCTGATGGCCTTCGTCGATCCGGTCCGGACGCTCTACCGGCAGGACTGGCTGAAGCCCGATGTCACCGGCCTCGACCTCTCCATCGAGACCGCCCAGGAACCCCGCGTTTGGGAGATCGAGGAAGCCCGGTTGGAACGGCCCGAGATCGGGCCGAAGGAGGCGGCGGTCGTCGATGTCCTCCTGAAGGAAAAGTTCAAGGGAACCGAGGAACGGCGGCGGGTCGTCGTCCCTCCCGTCGCCGCGCTGAAGGCCGGGAGTGTCCGCGTCCGCGTCTTCGGCGGGGGCGACTCCGATGCCGACGAGGAGGCCTTCAACCGGAGCGCCGCCTCCGTCACCGACGCGGCGACCCTGGTCACCCTCCTCAACCACCACCGCCTCGCGCATCGCGCCGACGGCGTCTACGTCCGGCTGGAGACCGATGCCCCCGGGCGGACCGTCTCCGGCGGGGAGATGCCCCTGCTTCCCCCTTCCGTCCTCGCCGTGATGAACGGAACCGACGGCGGCCCCTCCACCTCCGTCGGCACGATGAAGACGGCGACCTGGA
>CAISZB010000297.1 GCA_903889845.1 uncultured Verrucomicrobium sp.
CCCCTTCGAGGCCTTCGACAACGAGGGCGACCCCGGCGACGGCGTCTACGACTACCTGGGCGACGAGATCCACAAGACGATCCGCGTCGGCTCCCACGACATCACGGAAGTCCTCCGCCGCCGCATGGACCTGAGCCGCAGCACCAGCTCCGGCCAATGGCCCATCGTCGGCGGGCTGCCCAGCAGCCACGTCCCCTTCGGGGCCTCCTTCGGCGCGCTGCGGAACTTCTTCATGCACGTCAACGCGGAGCTGATCATCTACGGCGGGACCGACCCGAACGCCAAGGTGCGGATCAGCGGCCGGAACATAGACGTGAAGCCGGACGGCACCTTCACCTTCCACTTCAACTTCCCCGACGGCCAGTTCCACATCCCGATCGAGGCGACCTCCCCCGACGGGGTCGAGAAACGGTCCGCCCTCCTCTCCTTCCTCCGTCTGAGCGACTTCATCGGCAAGGTCGACGCGACGGAACAAACGCCCCGTCCCGAGCCCTTCGGCCGCATGGCCTGATTCCCGCCCAGCCCTGAGCCCTTTCCTCCCGTCCGCCCACCGAGGCGATGGGAGGTCGCCCTTCTCCCCACACGTCCACCCCCCAAAAACCGTCCTCTATGCATTCCGAGCCTCAGGGCTATCTCTCGCTGATCCTCCACGCGCATCTCCCCTTCGTCCGCCACCCCGAATACGAGAACTTCCTCGAGGAAGACTGGCTCTACGAGGCCATCACCGAGACCTACATCCCGCTCGTCAACATGATGGACGGGCTGCTGGACGACGGCATCGACTTCCGCCTCACGATGTCGATGACGCCGCCGCTCTGCGCGATGCTCTCCGACCCCCTCCTCCAGGGCCGCTACCTGCGGGAACTGGAGCGCCTGATCGAGCTCTCCCACAAGGAAATCGACCGGACCCGGAACAACCACGAGTTCCACGAGCTGGCCTGGTTCTACAAGAACATGCTGGAGAACTGCCGCTACGTCTTCGCCGACAAATACGGCCGCAACCTCCTCACCGCCTTCAAGAAATTCCAGGACGCCGGGAAGCTGGAAATCATCACCTGCGGCGCCACCCACGGCTACCTGCCGCTGATGATGGACTACCCGGAAGCCGTCCGCGCGCAGATCCTCGTCGCCCGCGACCACTACAAGGAATGCTTCGGGCGCGACCCGCGCGGCATCTGGCTGCCGGAATGCGCCTACGTCCCCGGCGTCGACAAGTTCCTCCAGGAGGCCGAAATCCGCTGGTTCACCGTCGACAGCCACGGCGTCCTCTTCGCCGAGCCCCGGCCCGCCTACGGCATCTTCGCCCCCATCTTCACGCCCAGCGGCCCCGCCGCCTTCGGTCGCGACGTGGAGTCGAGCAAGCAGGTCTGGAGCGCCGAGGAAGGCTACCCCGGCGACGTCAACTACCGGGAATTCTACCGCGACGTCGGCTTCGACCTCGACTACGACTACATCCGCCCCTACATCCAGCCGAACGGGCAGCGGAAATTCGTCGGCCTCAAATACTACAAGATCACCGGCAAGACCCCGAGCAAGGAAGCCTACCGCCCCAGCGTCGCCCGGGAAATCTCCGCCAGCCATGCCGGGAACTTCATGTACAATCGGCAGAAGCAGATCGAGCACCTGCGCGGCGTCATGGGCCGCCCCCCGATCGTCATCGCCCCCTACGACGCGGAGCTCTACGGCCACTGGTGGTTCGAGGGGCCCCAGTTCCTCAACTTCTTCCTCCGCAAGACGGCCTGCGACCAGAACGTCTTCAAGACGACGACGCCGAGCGAGTACCTGACGAAGTTCCCGACCCAGCAGATCGCCACGCCCTCCGCCTCCTCGTGGGGAGACAAGGGGCATTGGGAAGTCTGGCTCAGCTCCGTCAACGACTGGATCTACCCGCACCTCCACCGCGCCGCCGAGCGGATGATCTCCCTCGCCCGCCGCAACGCCAACGCCTACGGCCTGACCGACCGCGCCCTGAAGCAGGCCGCGCGGGAACTCCTGCTGGCCCAATCGAGCGACTGGGCCTTCATCATGAAGATGGGCACGATGGTCCCCTACGCCGTGAAGCGGACGAAGGACCACCTCCTCCGCTTCAACCGGATCTGCGACGAAATCGAGCAGAACCGGATCAACGAGGAATTCCTGGGCAACTGCGAGTGGCGGGACAATATTTTCCCGAACGTCAACTGGCGGTATTACCTGTGATGCGGGGGGCCTTCGCCGCCCGCGCCCCTTCGTCCCCTTCCATGACCCTGCCGAGTAAAGCGCACCGGTTCGCCCTTGCCCTGCTCTGTGGCCTCGGCGTGCTCCTTCAAACCCGCGCCCTGGCCGAAGAAGCCGCCTCCCCCTTCCAGGACCTGTCCTTCGACACCGCGCTGAAAAAAGCGGGGGAGGAGAACAAGATCGTCTTCGTCGACTTCTTCACCACGTGGTGCGGCCCGTGCAAGATGCTCGACGAAACCACGTGGCGCGATCCCGCCGTGATTGCCCTGCTGAAGGAAAAGACCGTCGCCCTGCGGATCGATGCCGAGAAAAACGCCGACCTGGCCAACCGCTACCACGTCGAGGCCTATCCCACGATGGCCCTCCTCAAGCCCGACGGGACCGTCCTCGACACGCTGGTCGGCTACCGGGACGCGAAGACCTTCACCGCCGATTTCACCTCGTCCCTGGCGGGCAAGGGCAGCCTCGCCCGGGCCAAGGAAGCCAGCGATCAGGCAAAGGGAGCCGACGCCCAGGCCCAGGCCCGATTCAATCTGGGAGACGAACTGGCCCGGAAAGGAAGCTATGCCGAGGCCCTGGCCGAATACCTCTGGTGCTTCGACGACGGGATGAAGAAGGCCCAATCCTACTCCGGCGTCCGGGTCAGCTTCCTCACCAGCCGCATCGCCGACTTGGGCAAGCACTATCCCCCCGCCCTCGACGCCCTGCGCACCCGCCGGGATGCGGCGGCAAAGGTCCTGGAGGAAGCCCCCGGCGACTCCTCGGCTCTGAGCGACTTCTCCAGCCTCAACCATGCCTTGGGGGAAGACCCAAAGACCCTCGCCTTCTTCGACAAGCTCCCCCCGCAGAGCCCGGCCCGCACCGCCATCGGCTACCACGTCTTCGATCTCCTTCTGGAAGCCAAGCGCTACGACGATGCGGTCGTCGCGATGCCGTATGCGAGCTTCATGCAAACCTTCCAGGCCATCGTCGCCCAAGCGCACAGCCCCGCCATGTCCGGTCTTCCCGCCGATGCCGTCGCCTCCATGCTCGCCTATCAGATCACCTCGGCGGCCAAGGAACTCGAAGCCCTCGCCGGGGCGGGCCAAGCCGACAACGCCCGGGCCCTCATCAAGACCGTCCTCGACCTCGACCATTCGGACAAGACCCTCGCCCAGCTCCGCGAGCACCTTGCCCGGGCGGGCCATCCCGAGTTGATGCCGAAGTAACCGGCAGTCCGGGCCTCACCCGAACAAAATCCGCGCCGAGGCCGTCCAATCGGGCTTCCGCGACCAGACCTTCCCCGCCTCGCCCATCTTCGCGCGGAGCGCGTCGTCGGCGATGAGGCGGCCCAGCACCTTCGAAAGCGCGGTCACGTCCCCCTCCTCGACGAGGAGCCCCGTCTCCCCGTCCCGTACCGCCTCCTCGACCCCGCCGGAGCGGTAGCCGACGACGGCCTTGCCGAAGGCCCCGGCCTCCAGGTACGTCATCCCGAAGCCCTCGACACTCCGGGCCAGGGCGCGGCTGCTCATCACATAAAGATCACACTGGCCGAAGACGGAGGCCATCTCCTCCTCTGGAATCTCGCCCAGGTGGGCGAAGGGAACCCCGCCCTCACGGCAGACCCGCCCGATGTCGCGCAGGTAATCGGGATCGCCCGCGCCGCCGACCTGATAGACCAGCCCGCGCCGGACCTCCGAAGGAAGGAGGGCCAGGGCGCGGGCCGTATCGATCTGCCCCTTGCGCGGGTGGATGCGGGCCAGCGTCAGGATGCGGAAGGGCCGGGTGCCCAGCGGGGCGCGGACCTCTTCCTTCTCCAGTTCCCGGTCCGCCGCAACCCGCAGCGCCTGGCGCAGGGCGCAGGGGACGACGGTCACCTTCCGCCCTCCCGTCAACAGCCCGCTCTCCTCCACCAGCCGCGCGGCGCAGCGGGAGGAGGCATAGACAGGCCGGTCGGCCAGCCACCGGCGCGCGGCGCGGAAGAGGCCCGGATGGCGGCGGTAGCGCAACGCCTCCGATCCGTGGAAAATCGGCGCGGCCTCGACCTCCTTCAACAGGCCCAGGCGATGGAAATAGAGGAACGCGAGGTGCGCCCCCACGCTGCCCAGAAAGATCCGCCGCCCCTGTAGCTCCTTCCTGCGGCAAAACAACGCGGCCATGAAACGGAGTTGATCCGGCAGGCGCAGCGATCCTTTCCCGCCCAGGAAACCGAGCCGCCGCACCGGCACCCCCCGCCCGTCCTCCGCATGGGCCGCCCCCGGCGTCCACACCTCGGCGGGGACGCCTGCAGCGAAGGCGGCATTCGCCACCTCGGCGCAGAAGACCCCCGCGCCGCCCCGGAACGGGGCGTACTCATGAGTGATGACGACTGAGGGCCTCGCCGGTTTCATAAGTTTTTTTGGGAATAGGGCGTTTTAGCCTTTACGCATCCCTCGCGGGACTTAAATTTACCGTTCACAGTTTACTGGAGATCTATGCCGTTGGATGAGAAACAAGTTGCCGACCTGAAACAAGCCTTAAGACGGTGCAAGCCCGAAGTTTTTGAAGGCGTCCTGAAGTTCCGCAACGAAAACGACCTCGCCGTCGTCCCGATGGTCGTCCGCGGCATCATCGAGCGGTACCTCCCCGCCGAGTCGAAGGTCTCCATGGCCGACACCACCTCGGAAACCCTCCTGCCCGAAGACCTCGGCATCGATTCCCTCACCATGCTGGAAATCGTCCTCTCCATCGAGGAGGCCCTCGGCTTCCGCATCGAGGACAGCGAGCTGCGGAACATCCGCACCATGGGCGACGTCACCACCTTCATCGACAAGAAGATCTCCGGCGAGCCGACCGACGGCCCCGCCGCCGCCGTGGCGAAGAAATTCACCCGCGAGGAGATCGCCCTGATCGTCCCGCAGCAGCCCCCCTTCCTCTTCCTCGACGACGCCGTGATCGAGGGCGATTCCTTCACCGCCACCTACCTCCTGAAGGGCGACGAACTCTTCTTCGACGGCCACTTCAAGAACGATCCCGTCGTCCCCGCCGCGATCGTCTTCGAGGCTCTGGGCCAGGCCTGCTGCCTCTGGGTCCTCGACGAGGGCGTGAAGCGCCTCGACCAGCCCGTGGCGAACAACCAGGTCGTCTTCGCCTCCCTCGACGGCGCCTCCTTCCACAAGCGCGCGAAGCCGGGCGACCGGCTCGAATTCGAGGCGAAGCTCCTGCGCCTCCGCGCCCCCGTCGCCCTCTTCGAGGGGACCGTCCGCGTCGCCGGGGCCAAGGTGGCCCGGATCGAAAAGCTGATCCTCGCCTTCGGCGACATCGAAAGCCTGGAAAAGGTCGCCGCCGAGCAGGAAGCCGCGGACCAAGCGGCCGCCGCCGAAGCCGCCGTCCCCACGCCCGCCGCGACGGCCTAGCCCGGTTCCCCTCAAAAAACGCCCAAAACGCCCGGATCGCACCCCGATCCGGGCATTTTTTTTTTGCATCGCCCTTTCATCTCTATAGGTTCCTACCCATGCGTCGCGTCGTCGTCACCGGTCTCGGATTTGTCACCAGCATCGGGAATTCCAAGGCCCAGGTCCTGGAAAGCCTCCGCGAGGTCAAGACCGGCATCGGCCTCTTCGACGAATTCGCCGGGGCCGACGTCCCCGTGAAACTCGCCGGGATCATCAAGGACTTCGCCTTCCCCACCATCGATCCCGAGGACTGGACCATCCCCGCCGAGTACAAGCTGACCCGCGCCCACCTCCGCTCCATGGGGCCGAACGCCGTCTTCGGCTACGCCGCCGTCCAGCAGGCCGCCGCCGAGGCGGGTCTCCCCCCGGACCTCATTTCCCACCCCCGCACCGGCCTCCTCTGCGCCTCCGCCGGATCGATGTGGCTGATGTACGAGCACTACCAGGTCATGATGACCCGGGGCGTCCAGAAGTGCCAGCCCCTGAGCATGGTCGCCTCCATTCCCGGCACCCTGAACATCAACCTCGGCGCCCTCTACAAGATCAAGGGCTCCTCCTGGGGCCTCATCAGCGCCTGCGCCTCCTCCGCCCACGCCACCGGCAGCGCCCTCGACCTCATCCGCATGGGGCGGCAGGACGTCGTCTTCTGCGTCGGCGCGGAAGACAACTCGAAGTTCACCGGCCTCCCCTTCGCCGGCATCCGCGCCCTCAGCACCGGGACCGATCCCCGCCTCACCCCCTGCGCCTTCGACAAGAAGCGGGACGGCTTCGTCTTCACCGGCGGCGGCGCCACCCTCGTCCTGGAGGAGCTGGAACACGCGAAACAGCGCGGCGCGAACATCCTGGCGGAGATCGTCGGCTGGGGCGAGTCGTCCGACGGCTACAACATCATGGCCCCCGACCCCACCGGCGACGGCCTGGCCCGCGCCATGCGCAACGCCCTCGACGACTCGAAGCTCAATCCCGCCGACATCGACTACATCAACGCCCACGCCACCTCCACCCCGCCCGGCGACATCGCCGAGATCGGCGCGATCAAGACCGTCTTCGGCGCGACGACCGAGGGAAAGAAGCTCCCCTACGTCAGCAGCACGAAGAGCCTCACCGGCCACGGCCTCTGCCTCGCCGGGGCGATGGAAGCCGCCTTCACCGTCCTCGCGATCTCGGAGAAATTCACCCCGTCTCCGCGAACATCACCGAACTCGACCCCGCCTGCGCCGGGGTCCCCGTCGTCGCCAAGCCGATCGACGCCGCCCCGCGCTACGCCATGAGCAACTCCAGCGGCTTCGGCGGCGCCAACGTCAGCCTCGTCTTCAAGAAGTGGGAAGGCGCATGAGTAAGACCGTCTTCCTCACCGGGGCCAGCGCCGGGATCGGCCTCCTCACCGCCCGCGCCCTCGCCGCGCGCGGCCACCGCGTCTGGGGCACCGCCCGGAAGCTCGAAAACTTGCCGAAGGACTTGCCCGGCTTCCACCCCGTCGTCCTCGATTTAAACAATCGCGCCGGGATTCCCGCCGCCTTCCTCGCCGCCCAGGAAGAAGCGGGCGGGGCCTTCGACGTCCTCATCAACAACGCGGGCAGCGGCACCTTCGGCCCCCTGGAAGGCTTCACCGAGGAGGAATTCCGCTCCCAGCTCGAAACCCTCCTCTTCGGCCCCCTCGACCTCGTCCGCGCCGCCCTCCCCGCCATGCGCGCCCGGAACCGCGGCCTCATCGTCAACGTCGCCTCCCTCGCCACCGAGTTCCCCCTCCCCTTCCTGGCCCCCTACAGCATGAGCAAGGCCGCCCTCAGCGCCATGACCGAGGGGCTGGGCATCGAGCTGGCCCACACCGGCCTCCGCCTGATCGACCTCCGCCCCGGCGACTTCCGCACGAAGTTCCACGACTCGACCAAGCGGATCGAACTCTCCCCCGCCCTCGCCGCCGCCTACGCCCCCAACCTCGAAGCCGCCTGGAACGCCATCGACAAAAACATGAACGCCGCGCCCGACCCCCAGCAGGTCGCCGACGCCCTCGTGAAAATCGTCGAAGGAAAAACCAAGCGCCCCGTCGTCGCCGTCGGCGACATCTTCCAAGCCCGCATCGCCCCCCTCCTCGTCCGCTTCGCCCACCGCGCGTGGGTCCAGTGGGGGTTGAGGCTTTATTATGGGTTGAAGACGGGGAAGAAGACTTAGCGTTTTCTCTTGCCCGCGTTGACAAGCGAGCGGCAGAGCTTCGGAAAGGCATTCAAAAGCGCCTTGTCCTCCGTCACCAGCACCGTGTCGAGCGCCCTTGCCAAGGCGACAAATTCGCAGTCGTAGGCCGTGCAACGGCTTGCCGCGATCAGATCAAAAACAAAGTCATCGCTCACCTGATGTTCCCCACCCCGGAGGAGAGTGGAGGCATACGCCACCGTCTTTTCCGCGTCCTCCCTTGCCGCCTCCCCACGCCGAATTCGCCCCGCAAGCACGTTGCGAAACTCCGACCGCCACAGCACCGGGGCAGCCCACTCCGGATCGGATTCCAGCAAGGCCCACGCCTCCTGGTTCCGCGCTCCCGGAATGCAGCAGTAGAGCAGGACGTTCGTATCGACGACGATCATCGGCCAGGCGTCAAAACTCTTCCCGCCCTTCGCGCTTCAAGGCATCGACTTGGTCGTGGGGAATGGAAAATTTCTGGGCCGCCACGAACTTCCGGGCCTCTTCGACCAACGCCTTCGCGTCGATCCTCTTGGAGGGTGCCGTCGCCTCCTGCAAAATAGAAATCACCTCCCGATTCAGGCTCCGGTTATGGAGCTTCGCCCGCTTCTTGAGGTCCCGGTGGAGTTCCTCCGGCAGGGATTTCAGGGTGAGGGAGTAGGAATACATGGAACCATAATGGTTCCATTTTGGTTTTTGTCAACACTCTCCTCTGCAATCACGGTCCAGCCCAGACCCAGTCGCCCTCCGTCCCGTGCATCGCCAGTTTCCCTCCCTCATCCGTCCGATTCCAACCGACGGAATAGAGCCGGTAGGAATCCCCTTCCCTACGATAGACAAAGGGGCGATCCACCATGATTTCCTGATCCAGTCCGGGAGGGAGGTCGGGGAGGTCCTTTAGATTGTCGGGATAGTGACCGTTGTGAATCCGGTAACGTTCCAAGAAGCACGCAAGGCGGGCGAGGCGAAAATTAGTTTCCGACCGGAGGACAGCACAAAAACTATGCGGAGAGCACACCGCAGCCAAGGCATCGTAGCTCAAGAGATGACGGTAGAATGGCCACACTTTCCACCACGAATGGATGTCCCACACATATTTCATCGCAAAAACATCCTGAGAGACCTTTCCATCCTGCAAACGAAGAGCCCTATCCGTCTCATCCAACCTGTTAAGCCCATAGACGATGTCCAAGTTGCGTAGGGCGGTCCAAAACTGAGACACGTGGCGGTCC
>CAISZB010000298.1 GCA_903889845.1 uncultured Verrucomicrobium sp.
AGCAAGCCGAGAGCCTACATCATTTATTTTCCTCGAATTCGATTGTCGTCGAGTGCGAAGCGCTTAATGCTAGTACGCGAGGACAAATCTCACGCCAACTCTTGGAATGCCTTCCCGAAGGAGCCTTGTTGATTAACATCGGACGTGGGGCGGTTGTTGATGAAGCCGCCTTGACGGAGCGGGTGGCGTGCGGCCATCTGCGGGTCGCTCTCGATGTTTTTCAGAAAGAGCCCCTCCCCCTCGACTCTCCGCTCGGTCGCTCGTCCCTCGCGCTGCTTTCCCCCCATATCGCGGGGCCCACCTCCGACCAATATCCCTTGTGTGGCGAGTTTGCGCTGAGGAACGTGGAACGTTACGTGAAGGGGGAGGATCTCGATGCAATGATTGCGCTTGAAGTGTATGATCGTTCGACCTGAGCGGGACGACCTGGAACCAGATCGACGGCCTCCTGATGAAATGCGGGCTGTTGCGCTGGTGGTGACGCTGGCCCTTCTGACGCTGGTGACCGTCATCATCGTGGCCTTTGTTTCCGTCACAGCGGGAGACCTGACAGCGACAAAGAGCTATGTCCAATCCCTTCAGGCCGAGCAAATCGCAATGGGAGGATTAAACAGCCTGACGACCCGCCTTCAATCCGAGGTAACCGATCCGGGCAAATCGACTGCGGTGACGAATAGCGGTTATGTTGTGTATTTCCCCACCAATGCAGCCAGCGCTCTTCCTCAGCGGATGTTGACCGGTTTGGCCACGAATCTGATCTCGATTGCCAAAATCAGCACCAACGGAGTTCCTCTCTTCACCCCAGCGGCATCCAACGCGGCGGCGGCGACCAACGCCGCCTCCGGTCTCTCGACCCTGACGCCTTCCCTCAACGGGCGCTCGATTTCCGTCGCGCGCTGGAACGCGCCCTTGCTTACGACGGGAACAAATGGGTTTCCCGTTCCCGATTGGGTCTTGGTCACCCGCAGTGGCCCCAAAGTCTTCGCCCCCGGAACCAATCCCTCCCAATCCGGCCTCGATGCCGGGATAAAGAACCCGGACAGCGTGATCGGGCGGTATGCCTACGTCGTCTACGACGTGGGGGGTCTCCTCGATATCAACGCGGCCGGGTATCCCAGCGTCGCCTCCGCGTCGTCTTCCCTGAAAGGGTTGCTTCCTTGGGCCGATCTGACGCAGCTTTCACCCCGGATCACTTCCCAGGATATCGATGCCTTGGTGATGTGGCGCAACGCAGTTTCGGCCGCCTCCGCCACTAGTTTTACCGCGAACGTGACCAATGCGGCTGCCGCCGGATTTTTGCGGACCAGCAAGGGAGACACCGCTTTCCTGGGACGGCAGGAACTTATCCAATATGCCCAAACGAAGAACCGTGATCTGACCAACGCACTTCCCTTTCTTACGACCTTCAGCAGGGAACTCGACGCCCCGTGCTGGGGGCCGACAACGAATCTGGGTAGCTATGCCTATCTGACTGCGAGGGACAATGCCTCCTCGGTCAACCGCCTCTTTCCGAACGTCCGCGTCCGGGGCAAGGGATTCCTCCGGCGCGACGGTACGATGGCTGTGGTCGGGGAGCCGCTTCTCAAAACAAGATTTCCCCTTGATAAGCTTGCCCTACTTGAAAAGACCGTGGGGCCTCCCAACGCCCTTTCGGCTTCCGACAAGAGCGCCATTCTCAGCTACTTCGGCCTGGTACCCGATCCGTTGTCCAACGGGTATTACCGGAAATGGATCTACACGAATCCTTCGGGTGGCACGCCTCCCGGCACCCTCATGACACTTGATCAGGTAGCCTCCGCCAGGCGGGAGCCTGATTTCTTCGAATTGCTCCAGGCCGGTATCCTTTCCGGATCGCTCGGCGCCAAGGGACGCAACGACGACGCTGTTCCCGTGGTGTCCGGGGCGAACCTCACGGTCACCGATTACGATCCCAACACCTACTATCAGATTATCCGCATCGGCGCGAACATCATCGACCAATGGCATGCGGACAACTATCCGACCACGATCACTTTCAACGGCAACGACTTTTACGGCATCGCCGATCTTCCCTATATCAATCAGCTCTTTCTCAAAACGGCGTCGGACAGCAAGACCTATGTCAAGGCTTGGTGCTATCCCCAATTGTGGAATCCCCATCAAGCCCCGGCAACGGCCTCCAGCGCCTCTCCTTCGTCCTTCCGGATTTCGTTCAGTCCCCAGGACGTGTTCTGTCTCCAATTGGTCCAGACGCCGAACACCTCCATCAACAGAAGCTATTGGTACTGGAAGGCTGCGGTGGGGGCGGGAAGCTGGGCTGCGGGGGGGCACCTGCCGCTGACCTATTTCAATAATTCCTCTTCGACCGACGCTTCCTACGGGGATATTACTTTCTCGGGAGTCGCCTCATCCAGCTATCGGGAGCCGGGCTTCGTTTCCTCCTCGTTCAGTCCCAGCGTCAATGTTACCGGCCTCGCCTCGTCTGTTGGCGGATGGAATTTGGGAACCCTGACTCTCCCTCCCCCCTCGGCTCCCAATACGACGAATAGCGCCGGCTCGCCGGCGGCCTGGAATTCGGCGACGACTTTCCAGATCAAAATCAGTCTGACCTCGATTCTGAGATTGCAGTTCCTCGATCCGAATACGCCGGCCGGGCCGTCGGCGGTCTACCATACCTACGCCACCTTCGTCGGGATCGATAACGGCAGCAGCCCCACCAGCGGTTTTTCCACCGGGTGCTTCATCACTCCTTACTCCGATTTTTCTTTGAACGGAACGGCTTTTTTAAAAAGCGATCCGAGAACAAGCCGCTTCTCCGCAGGAGTCAATGCATCGTATGCGACAACGATCCAGGCGGGGAATGCTTCCTTGGGGCTTCTCTCTTCCGGCGTCGTGTGCGACGTGGTGACGCCGACGCCCACGTTCACTTCCGGCACCTATCGTCCCGATGTCCTGTCGATTAATGACAACAACGTGACGATGGCCGGTAGTCCTTCTGCCTCGACCCAATATGCCGATCCCGATGGGGTGGTCCGTTTCGGGGATGTCCACGATGCCTATGCCGCCCATGCCAGCGCCCCCAGCGGTAGCAGCAGTCCTTTTTATTCGACCGGTACGTCGGCGACAGCCGGAACATTGGCCCGTCCGGTGATCCTCCATCGTCCCTTCAGGTCCGTGGCAGAGATGGGCTTCGCCTTCCGCGACATGCCGTGGAAGACGCTCGATTTCTTTTCGCAGAACAGCGCCGATGCCGGCTTGCTGGACCTCTTCACGCTGAGCGATGCCCAGTATGGGGCGGCGGGCCTTCCGATGGTGGCCGGAAGGGTCAGCCCGAATACGCCCTATACGCAGGTGCTGGCGGCAGAGTTGGCCGGAGCCCTGCTCAATCCCTTCACCCCCTCGGGGACGGTCTCTTCCAGTGCCGCCTCCAGCGCCGCACAGGCCATTGTGGCAGCGACAAAGAGCCAACCCGTGATGAGTCGCTCGGAGCTGGTCTCGCGTCTGACTGCGCTTTCGGCCGTCAGTGCCGTGTCAGCGACCGGACTGAAGAGCGAGCAGGAGGCCGTGGCTCGCTCCCTAGGGGAGTCATCCAATACGCGGACTTGGAATTTCCTCATCGACTTGATTGGGCAATCGGGCCGATATCCCCCCACGGCCACCCGCCTTGATCAATTCATGGTGGAGGGAGAACGCCGCTATTGGCTCCACATTGCCATCGATCGCTATACGGGAAAGATTGTCGACCAGCAGCTGGAAGTCGTTTCGCAATAAGGGGTGGGGAGATGTTCCTTGGCGCACCCCGATTCGCGCTCTAATCTGCGATTACATGAGCGCGGTTTCCTCGAAGAAACGTGTCACCCTCCGGGATATTGCCAAGGAGTGCGGGTGCACCGTCATGACGGTGTCGTATGCGCTGCGCCATTATCCCCGGATTTCCCAAGAGACGCGGGAAAAGGTACAGAGTGTCGCGCTCAAAATGGGATATATGCCCGATCCGGCCCTCTCCGCCCTTTCGGCCTACCGGCGAGTCAATCATCCGCATCCCGCCGCCGCCCCTCTGGCCTGGATTACCAATTATGCGGAGCGCGACGGGCAACTCTCGCGGGGATATTATATTCAGCGCCATTTGAATGGGGCGGCCGAGAGGGCCAGGGAAATGGGGTACCGGATCGAGACCTTTTGGCTGCGGGAATCGGGAATGACCGCGCGTCGGATGAGCCAGATTCTCTATAACCGCGGCATTACCGGCGTTCTGCTCCCTCCCCAACCCAGGCCGCAGGCTCATCTCAATCTCGACTGGGAGAAATTTTGCGTGGTGACCTTTGGTTACAGCTTGGCGAGGCCTCGCTTCCACATGGTCGCCACGCATCACTTTCGCGCCGTCGTGATGCTCGTGCGCCGTCTGCGTGCCTATGGGTACCGCCGGATCGGGTTGCATCTGTCCGATGAGGTCGATACCCGGGTTGCACACGCCTATTCGGCCTCTTTCAGCTCCGAGCAGTCGCGCTTCCGGAAGGAACACGTCCTTCCCATTTTGCGCGGACGGATCATCACGGTCGAAGACGTCCGGGCATGGATCCGCCGATATCGCCCGGAAGCCATCATCACCTGGGATCCCCGCATTGCCGGGGACGCCTTGAAGCAAGAGGGACTCCGCGCGCCCGACGACATTGGCCTGGCCACGTTGTTTGTCGACCCCATGGGAAAGCAGAAAGAGGTCAGCGGGATTGACGAAAACTACGAAGCCATGGGGGCTGCGGCCAGCGATCTTCTCGTGATGCTCATGCAGCAAAATGAGCGAGGTGTGCCCATCATCCCTCGCAGCGTCTTGATCGATGCAGGGTGGTTCGAAGGAACTACCGTTCGGCGCCTCCATTTGAAGGCGCCTCGCCCTTTTTAAAGGGATCTCTGTTCCTTGCTCCACCTAGAGAACGGTAATAATCTTACCGGTTTTACTGGTAAAACAAGCTCCTCCGTTGCTCGGGATTCCATTGATATTAATGTCTATATAAGGAGATTTCCAGTCTCCCTAGCCCTCATAAACATATGAATTCGAAGACTTGGATGAATGCTGCGTAGGGCGGTCCAAAACTGAGACACGTGGCGGTCCAATAGTGTGACACCCCGTTGGGGACATTGGAGGGGAAGCAGGTATTGGAGTCAAGGATG
>CAISZB010000299.1 GCA_903889845.1 uncultured Verrucomicrobium sp.
GCCCAGGAAGATCATGCTCTGGACCTCGTAGTATTTCTGCGCGATCTCCCGGATCTGGTCGTTCTTCGCGAGGATCTTCTCGACGAGGGCGGGGAGCTTCGCGATGCCGTCGATCAGTTCCCGGCCCTGCGCGGCGGAGAGGTAGCGCATGCGGCCCAGGAGGATGGCCAGGAGGGTGAAGATGAGGACCTGGCTGGTGAACGACTTCGTCGCCGCCACGCCGATCTCCGGCCCGGCGTGCATGTAGACGCCGCCGTCGCTCTCCCGCGCGATGGTGCTGCCGACGCGGTTGCAGATGCCCAGGGCGCGGTAGCCCTTGCGCTGCGCCTCGCGAAGGGCGGCGAGGGTGTCGAGGGTCTCCCCGGACTGGCTGACGGCGAAGACGAGGGTGCGGGGGTCCATCGGGGTGTTCCGGTAGCGGAACTCGCTGGCGTAATCGACCTCGACGGGGAGGTGGGCCAGGGCCTCGATGAGGTATTCCCCGACCAGCCCGGCGTGCCGCGCGGTACCACAGGCGACGATGACGATCCGCTCGATCCGGCGGAGGTCCTCCGGCGTCAGGGCCAGGCCGCCGAGCTTCGCCGTGGCCTCCTCGCGGTCGATGCGGCCGCGGAAGGCGTCCTCCAGGGCGCGGGGCTGCTCGAAGATTTCCTTCAGCATGTAATGGGGGAAGGTGCCGAGCTCGGAGACGGCCTCCGATTCCTCGACCTTCGTCACGGTGACGTCGGCGGCGCCGCCGTCGATGGTGGTGACGTTGTAGGTGTCCGGGGTCAGGGTGGCGATGTCCCCGTCGTTGAGGTAGACGACGCGGCTGGTGTGGCCGCCGATGGCCATGACGTCGCTGCTGAAGAAGTGGCCGTCCTTCGCGATGCCCAGGATGAGGGGGCTGCCGCGCCGGGCGCCGACGAGGAGGTCGGGGCAATCCTGGTGGAGGACGGCGATGCCGTAGGTGCCGGAGACTTCCCGCAGGGCGGCCTTCACGGCGGAGAGGAGCCGCTCCGGATCGGCGGCGGGGAGGTGGTCGTAGTGGTGGCCGACGAGGTGGGCCAGGACTTCGGTATCGGTCTCCGACTGGAAGGTGTGGCCGAGGGCGGTCAGGCGCTGCTTCAGGGCCTGGTAGTTCTCGATCACGCCGTTGTGGACGAGGGCGAGGCGGCCCGATTGGTCGGTGTGGGGGTGGGCGTTCGCGTCGCTGGGGCTGCCGTGGGTGGCCCAGCGGGTGTGGCTGATGCCGATGTGCCCGGCGACGGGATGGGTGGCCAGATACCCGGCCAGGGCCTGGATGCGGCCCTGCTTCTTGGCGATTTTCAGGTCGCCGTGGTCGAGGGTGGCGATCCCGCTCGAATCGTAACCCCGGTATTCAAGACGCCGAAGGCCGTCGAGGAGAAGGGGTTGCGCTTCTTTTTCGCCGAGGTAAGCAACGATGCCGCACATGATAGAAAATACAGCTTAAGACGTTGATGGGGCAACATGCAAGGTTCTGTTGTCGCGTTAGACTGCATCGCTTGCGTTGACTCCGTTCGGGGGTTGACGCTACACTTGGGCTACTATTTATGGAGAGTCTTCCTGCTGCGTGTTTTTCTTCTCAGAACGTTTTGGCGATCATCATGGGAGGCGGCGCGGGTACCCGTCTGTTCCCCCTGACGAAGGACCGATCGAAGCCCGCCGTCCCCCTGGCCGGGAAGTATCGGCTGGTCGATATTCCGATTAGTTTGTGCATCAACTCGGGCTTTCACCGGATCTTCGTCCTCACCCAATTCAACAGCAGTTCCCTCCACCGGCACATCCAGCAGAGCTACCGCTTCGACGACTACTCCGGGGGCTTCGTCGAGATCATGGCGGCGCAGCAGACGCCGAAGGGCGCGACGTGGTACCAGGGGACGGCCGACGCCGTCCGGCAGAACCTGCGCCACTTCGACAACCACGCACACGACCTCGTCCTCATCCTCTCCGGCGACCAGCTCTTCCGGATGGACTTCCGGCCGCTGATCGACCAGCACCTCCGCTCGAAGGCCGACGTGACGGTGGCCGCGATCCCCGTGGGACAGCGGGACGCGACCGGCTTCGGCATCCTGGAATCGGACGACCAGAACAAGATCACCCGCTTCGTCGAGAAGCCGAAGGATCCCGTCGTCCTCGACCAGCTCCGCCTCAGCGACGACTTCCTGCGGAAGAACAACGCGCCGACGGGGGAGCCGCTTTTCCTGGCCTCCATGGGCATCTACGTCTTCAACCGGAGCGTCATGAAGGAGGCCCTGGCGGGGACCGAGACCGACTTCGGCAAGGACATCATCCCCGCCCTGATCAAGAGCCACCGCGTCCATTCCTACCTCTATCAGGGCTACTGGGAGGACATCGGGACGATCCGCGCCTTCTTCGACGCGAACCTCGACCTCTGCGAGGCGATCCCGAAGTTCAACTTCTACGACTCCCACTCCCCGATCTACACCCACGCCCGCTACCTCCCGGCGACGAAGGTCTCCAACAGCCGGATCGACCGCGCGGTGATCGGCGACGGCTCGATCATCCTCGACGCGACGCTGGAGCGGTGCCTCATCGGCATCCGCAGCCGCATCCACAGCGGGGCGATCCTCCGCCAGTGCATCATGATGGGCCAGGACTTCTACGAGGACGAGGCGGAGATCGCCGCCGACGCCTCCAGCGGCATCCCGCGGATCGGCATCGGCTACAACACGACCGTGGAGCGCGCGATCATCGACAAGAACGCCCGCATCGGCGACAACGTCCGCATCTCCCCCGAGGGGAAGCCCGCGAACTTCGACGCGGAGAATTACTACATCCGCGACGGCATCGTGGTGATCCCGAAGGACGCCGTGATCCCGCACGGGGCGGTGATTTAGATCGTTTTCATGTCACGTAGGCGGATGGCTTCCCACGACCCTGAAAGGGTCAAAGCCATTAGCCGGTGGTTGAACGCCGTCGCGATAGCGACACAGAGGCAAAGGGGAAGCTGACTGGCATGGCCGGGAGGCAACGAAGCGACACCACCGGTAAATACGGGGCAAACATTCGCCCCGGAGCCGATGTGTCTTTTCCAGGATGGTTGCCGGGGCGTCCTCTTTAGCGTCCTCTCTCCAAGGTGCGCTTCGGCTTGATCGCAAAGGGAGTAGAGACCCTTTGCGAAGCGCGATTTCTTTTTATCCCCTACCGGGGGTGTCGGCCTCACGGCCTCAACCCCCGGCTAATGGCTGGCAGCCCTCCGGGATGCTCTTTGCGTTAACATGAGATGAAAATGCTCTAGCGGGGAAGGGATAGGGTCTGTCCACGAATTCCGGCGGGCCGCGTTGGCTCGAAAAGGCTCTCCACCGAGGCGCAGCCTCGGCTGGATCCCCGAATCTCCGAGGGGAGAGATACAGCGTGGGAAGACGGGACCCATACGCCCAGACTCCCATTGGAAGAGGGCCGCTTCGGTTCCGAAGCTCCTTCCCTACTCCGCCGGCAAAATAATCCTCGCGCGGATCCAGCCGTCGCCGCCTTCGGCGTCGCCGTTCTCGTGGAGGAGGCGGGCGCGGTTCGGGTAGAGGAGGTCGAGCTTGCGGCGGAGGTTGGAGAGGCCGACGCCGGTCGAACCCGATTTCCCTGCGGCGACCCACCTGCCGGTGTTGGCGACTTCGGCGTGGAGGTGGCCGTCCTCAATGCGCGCGCTGACGCGCAGCCGCAGGGGGCGCGGGGAGGTCTTCAGGCCGTAGCGCAGGGCGTTCTCGATGAGGGGCTGGAGGATGGGGATCGGCGCCTGCGTGTTCGCGGCCTCGGCGGTGCAATCGACCTCGTAGACGAGGGCGTCGAGGTGGCGCAGGTGCTCGATTTTAAGGTAGTTGGAGACGGCGTCGATCTCGCTCTGCAGGGGGGCCTTTTCCCCGCGCGCCTCCAGGCAGAAGCGGAGGTAGTCGGACATCGCGTGGACGAGGGTCTTCAGCGCCTGCGGGTCGTAATCGGCGTAGGCGATGAGGGAGTTCAGCGCGTTGAAGAGGAAATGGACGTTGAGCTGGGAGCGCAGGAGGGAGAGTTCCCGGTGCTGGGAGCTGATGAGGCCGAGGGCGGCTTCCCGCTCCTGCCGGAGGCGGTCGGTCCACTCCAGGAAGAAGAAGCGGGAGAGGCACCAGACGAAGGAGGTGCCGAACCAGAAGCAGTAGGAGGAGACGACGGCGTCCCGGTTGTAGCAGAGGCGCTCGATGAGCTCGGGCGCGGCATGGGTGGCGCGGTAGAGGTGGGGGCTGAGGTGGACGTTGATGACGGCGATGGGGAGGCAAGCGAGGACGGAGAAGAGGAGGGTGCGGGTGAAGTTCGTCCGGGTGCTGCGGGAGAGGCTGCGGATCTGATCGTGGCCGAATTCGATCAGGGTCGTCGCCGCCACCAGGACGAAGGCGAAGGTGGTGGTGATGAGGAGGCGGGAATCCCAGGCGGGGAAGAAGGTGTTGAAGAGGGGCTGCTCGAAAATGAAGAAGGGCCCCCAGAAGAAGAGCTGCCACTTCCACAGCGCCCGGGGCGGGGTGACGGAGGGCGGAAGCTCGATGGCCGGAAGGGACATGCCAAAAAAGGGGCGGGTAAAGCCGGTGAAACCACGGTTTCATCCAAGGCGCGACCTCCTTTTTATCGAAGAAGAAGTTTATATCAAACGAAAAATCGCCTCGGCGGGTACTTTTGGATTCTATTTATCAGCTAAAAGAAGTTTGCGAAGCCGGGAGGCGCCGATGCGGCCCAGCTCGATGGGGGTGGGCAAGGGATCGACGTGAAGGAGGGTGCAGTCCCGGGAGCGGGCCTCGGCCTTCGTGATGCGGGAGCGATTGACGAGGGTGCTGCGGTCGAGGCGCAGGAAGAGGGCGGGCGGGAGGCTGGCCTCCCATTTGCCGATGGTCTGGGAGAGAAAGAGCTTTTCCCCGGTGCGGAGGTGGACGTGGGTGAAGCTCCCTTCGGCAAGGATGAGGCTGATTTTCTCGATCGCGATGGCGTGGAGGCGTCCGGCCTCGCGGAGGAGGACGGTGTCGCTCTGGTCGAGGGTGCCGGAGAGGGCTTCCTTCGCCGTGGCGGCGGGGGAGCGGAGGCGGGTGAGGGTCTCCGCCAGGCGGGGGGCGGTGATCGGCTTCAGGAGGTAACCGACGGCGCCGACCTCGAAGGCCTGGAGGGCCCGGGCCTTTTCCGAGGTGACGAAGACGATCTCCGGGGCGTGGGGCGGGGAGGGAAGGTGGGGGAGGAGGCTGAAGCCGTCCTCGGCGTCGAGGTGGATGTCGAGGAAGATGAGGTTCGGCAGATGGTCCCGGGCGGCGTGGGCGGCGGAAGCCAGGTCGGACGCCTCGGCGACGATGGCGACTTCGGGATGCTGTCCCAGGAAGGCGCGGAGGCAGGAACGGGCGATGGCGTCGTCATCGACGAGGAGGGCACGCCAGGTCGGGGCCTCTTTGTCAGAGGCGGGGCCAGGGCCAGGACCGGAAGGAGCCGGAATGGACGCGGGGGACGGCTTCTTGGCCTTCGTGGGAGCCTTCGCCTTGGCTTTGGCGGCGGCGGAGGAGGGCTTTTTCATGGAAGGGACGTTCGTTTTTACTCTGGGGAGGGCAGGGCGGGAAGCGAAAAGGAGCCGGTTTTCCTTGGGTTAAAAGAGGGGAGAATGCCCTGAAATGGAGTCACATATCGGAACCGGATGACCGATTGGTTCGAAAGAATGCCCGTTTCATCGTAATACGCTTAACAAATTGTGAAAGAAAGGGGATTTACTTGGGTGGATACCGCGGGGGGAGAGAGTATTTCCCGTCACGGACCATCCACATCACAGGAGAACCTCACATGAACAGAATGGAAAACGAAAACGGATCGGTCCTGGGCCAGGCCCTTCCGGAGAGCCAGATCGGCGTCATTTCCAGCGGCATCGAGCTGCGTCGCCGCATGGGGCGCCCGCCGAAGCCCGTCGAGCATGTGCGCCGCCATTTGGTCGCCCTCCGGGTGACGACGTTGGAGAAACAGATGCTTCAGGATTTCGCCGCCTCCAACGGCAAGGCCTTTTCCGATTGGGCCCGCCCGATCCTCCTGGCCGCGCTGCGCGAGCGGAATGCGGCGGGTTGAAGCGGGCGCGACTGCCTGCGCCATCGTGTAGGCGGTCTCCCTGAACCTCTCTGTCTGCAGGATGCCAACGGAAGAGGGCATCCGCAGCTAAGAGCCTATCCGAATAACCCCCTCGGGAGGAGAAAAGCCTCCAGCGCGCGCTCTTCTCCCCCCTGCGGGCTCTTTAGAAGCAATCCCCCCGGATTGCTATTTCCCCGGTTTCGCGTAGCATGACCCGATGCACGCGCTCCTGAAATTGCTGGAAGCCGACCCCCGGGCCACCCCGGCGTCGCTCGCCAAGCAGCTGAACCGCCCCGAGGAGGAGGTCTCGTCCCTCCTGAAAGAACTCGAGGAAAAACGGGTCATCCTCGGCTATGCCGTCATTGTCGATAACGACAAGGCGGACCGCGAGACCGTGCAGGCCGCCATCGAGGTGAAGATCACCCCGGAGCGCGACGGCGGCTTCGACCGCATCGCCAACCGCATCGCCCGCTACCCGGAAGTCACCTCCTGCTACCTCATGAGCGGCGGGTACGACCTCCTCGTCATCATCCACGGCAAGACCATGAAGGAAGTGGCCATGTTCGTCTCGGAGAAGCTCGCCACCGTCGGCGGCGTCCTCTCGACGGCCACCCACTTCATGCTGAAGCCCTACAAGGAACGCGGCGTCCTCCTCGTCAACGAGGGGACGCAGGAGCGCCTCTCGATCACGCCCTAAAGCACGCCTTAACTTTTTCGCAGGGCGGCCCCGGACTCCCCAGCCCGGGCCAAGCCGTCCCCTCCTCCCATGTCCACTTCCCCCAAAGTCATCCCGTTCGAATCGTCCGTCCCGAAGCCCGGCACCCCGCGCGACTTCATCGCCGACCACGTCCACGCCATCCCCCGCTCCGGCATCCGCGACTTCTTCGAGATCGTCCAGTCGATGGGCGACGTCATCTCCCTCGGCATCGGCGAGCCCGACTTCGTCACCCCGTGGCGCATCCGCGAGGCCGCGATCTATTCCCTGGAACGGGGCAAGACCGGCTACACCTCGAACCTCGGCCTCCTGAAGCTCCGCAAGGAGATCGCCTCCTACGTGAAGCGGCACTACCACGTGGAATACGACGGCCCCACGGAGGTCATGGTGACGATCGGCGTCTCCGAGGCGATCGACCTCGCCCTGCGCGCCATCCTCAATCCCGGCGACGAGGTCATCTACCACGAGCCCTGCTACGTCTCCTACTCCCCCTCCATCGCACTGGCCCACGGCAAGGCCGTCCCCGTGGCGACGCGGGCCGAGGACGGCTTCCGCCTCCTGGCCCGGGACATCGCGGCGAAGATCACCCCCCGGACGAAGGCGCTGCTCCTCAACTTCCCCTGCAACCCGACCGGGGCCGCGATGAGCCGCGCCGACCTGGAGCCGATCGCCGCCCTCTGCCGGGAGCACGACCTCCTCGTCCTCACCGACGAGATCTACTCCGAGCTGACCTACGACCAGCGGCCCCACACCTCCATCGCCTCCCTGCCCGGGATGCGGGAACGGACGATCTTCTTCCACGGGTTTTCGAAGGCCTTCGCGATGACCGGCTTCCGGATCGGCTACGCCTGCGCCCCCGTCGCGCTGACGGAGGCGATGATGAAGATCCACCAATACGGCATCCTCTGCGCCCCGATCACCAGCCAGGAGGCGGCGCTGGAGGCGCTGCGCCACGGCCACGACGACATGGTCTCGATGCGCGACCAGTACTGCGCCCGGCGGAACTTCCTCGTCGCGGGGCTCAACGCGGCGGGCCTCCCCTGCCGGACGCCCGAAGGGGCCTTCTACCTCTTCCCCGACATCACCGGAACCGGCCTCACCGCGCACGAGTTCGCCGTCCGCCTGCTCCAAGAGGAGAAAGTCGCCGTCGTCCCCGGCACCGCCTTCGGCGAGTCGGGCACGGGCCACGTCCGGTGCAGCTACGCCACCGCCCTCGACCAGATCGAGATCGCGTCGGAGCGGATCGGAAACTTCGTCCGCCGCCTGAAAAAGGGCTAAGGGAATGAGCCAGACCCGCCAACTCGCCAAACCGTTCAAGGCGATCGCCGCGGTCTCCAAGAACGGCGTGATCGGCGCGGGCGGGACGATCCCGTGGCGGATCCCGGAGGAATTCGCCTGGTTCAAGAAGGCGACGATGGGCCATACCCTCGTCATGGGCCGGAAGACCTACGAATCGATCGGCCGCCCCCTGCCCGGTCGCCGGATGCTCGTCCTCTCCCGCACTCCGCGCGCCATCCCCGGCGTCACCGTCCTCGGCGGGCTGGAGGAAGTCGATCCCATGCGCTACGAAGGCGAGGTCTTCCTCGCGGGCGGAGCCGAGATTTACCAGCAGGGCTTACCGCTCTGCGACGAACTGTGGCTGACGACGGTGAAGCAGACTGTCGAGGGGGACGTCCGGTTCCCGGAGTACGAGGGGCTCTTCGAGCGGCGGGAGAACCTGCTTGAGCATCCGCTGTTCACGGTCTGGCGGTGGGTGCGGAAGCCTTGCGGATCCTTCGGGGCAGTCTGACCAGCCCCGAAGGGCCGCACCCCCAACCTCGCGCCCCCCAACCCCTAAACAGAGATACCGGAAACCGCGTCGTACCGCCGGTTGCCAGCGGCGAAAAAAGGACGCTACCCTTCATCCATGCTCTATCGGGCGGACATGGTGATCGGGGGCAAGGGGGAGCCGATCCCCCACGGCGCGGTCCGGATCGCGGGAAACCGCATCCTGGCCGTCGGCCCCGCCGCGGACCTGCCTCAATTCGCCGGGGAGCCGGTCGTCTCCCTGCCCGGGCAGGTCCTCAGTCCGGGCTTCATCAACGCCCATTGCCACCTCGACTACTCCCGCATGCGGGGCCTCATCCCCCGGGGCAGCTTCACGAAGTGGATCGCCTCGATCAACGCCCACAAACGGTGCTTCTCCGACGACGACTTCATCGAGGCGATCCGCCACGGCTTCGAGCTCCTCGTCGCCTCCGGCACCACCACCGTCGCGAATATCGAGAGCTTCCCCGAACTCCTCCCCCGCCTCGCGCCGCCCCCAATCCGGACGTGGTGGTTCCTGGAACTGAACGACCTTCGCATCCGGCCCGACACGGAGGAGCGGACCCTCGGCGTCCTCTCCTTCTTCCACAACCGGCCCGGGTGGCTGGGCGGCTTCGGCCTCTCCCCGCACGCGCCCTACAGCTCTTCGATCGACCTCTACCGGCTGGCCCGGCGGTGCAGCGAACATTTCCACATGCCCTTCACCACCCACATCGCGGAGTCCCGCGAGGAGAACGAGATGTTCCTCTACGGAACGGGCCCCCTCCACGAGATGATGGCCAAGCTGGGCCGGGACAACTCCGACTGCGGCCACGGCTCCTCCCTCTCCCACCTCGTCGAGCACGAGGTGCTGACGCGGGACTGCCTCGCCGTCCACCTGAACTACCTCCAGGAATACGACTGGGACCTCCTGAAACGGAGCGGCGCCAGCGTCGTCTACTGCCCGAAGTCCCACGCCTACTTCGGCTACGCCGGGTTCCAGCTCCGGCGGATGCGGCAGGAGGGGATCAACGTCTGCCTGGGGACCGACAGCCTGGCCAGCAACACCTCCCTCGACCTCCGCTCCGAGGCCCGCCTCGCCCTGGCCAACCACGGCGATCCCGACGACGACGAGGCCGAGCCGGGGCGCGAGGACCGGGAGACCCTCAGCCCCCGCGACGCCTGGAAGATGATGACCCTCCATCCCGCCAAGGCCCTGGGCCAGGAGGGCCGCCTCGGCGAGCTTTCCCCCGGCGCGCTGGCCGACCTGGTCGCCTTCCCCCTCCTCTCCGGCAAGGGGAACGACCCCTTCCTCAGCCTGATCGAGGGGACCGACGCCCCCACCTGCTTTGTCATCGACGGGCGGCGGATCATCTCGGAAGATCGCTGACGCGTGCCAAGCACCGTTCACACCGTCCTCATCACCGGCGGCGGGGGAACCCTCGCCCGCGCGACCGCCGCCGCCTTCGCCGCGGCGGGGTGGCGCGTCCACGCGCCGGGACGGAACGCCCTCGACGTGAACGACCCGGCCTCCGTCGCCGCCTTCGTCGGCGCGCTCGATTCCCTCGACCTCCTGATCCCCTGCGCCGGGCTCTCCGAGGACCGCGCCTTCCCCGCCCTCGACGCTGCGACGTGGGACGCCGTCCTCGGCGCGAACCTGCGCGGGGCCTTCCTTCCCTTCCACGCCGCGCTCCCCCTCCTGGTGCGGAGCCGGGGCGCGGCCCTCTTCATCGGCTCCCGCGTCGGGCGGCGGGGCGCGGCGGGGCAAAGCGCCTATGCCGCCGCGAAGGCGGGCCTGATCGCTCTGGCGCAGACCGCCGCCCGGGAACACGGGGCCGACGGCGTCCGCGTCAACGTCGTCCTCCCCGGCTTCCTCGAAACGAGGATGACCGCCGCCGTCCCCCCCGCCCGCCGCGCCGCCGTCCTGGCGGAGGAGGCGCTGGGCCGCTTCAACACGCCGGAGGAGACCGCCCGTTTTTTGGTTTTCCTGGCGGGAATGCCGCATACCTCGGGGCAGGTGTTTCAACTCGACTCCCGGATCGACCCATGGATATAGAAACCCAACTCCGCGCCGCCCTGGCCGAGCGGGAAGCGGCGGGCCTCCTGCGCCGCCTCCGCGTGACGGAGACGCCCCGGCCCTTCGCCTCGAACGACTACCTCGGCCTCGCCCGGCATCCCCGCCTCGTCGCGGCGGCGCAGGAGGCGGCGGGCCGCTACGGCGCGGGGAGCACCGCCTCCCGCCACGTCTGCGGGAACCTCCCCGTCCACGCCGCCCTCGACGAGGCCCTCGCCGTGTTCAAGCGGCGCGAGGCCGCCCTCGCCTTCTCCAGCGGCTACGCCGCCGCCCTCGGGACGATCCCCGCCCTCGTCGGGAAGGGGGACGCCGTCCTCCTCGACAAGCTCTCCCACGCCTCCCTCATTGACGGGGCACGGCTGAGCGGCGCCACCCTCCGCGTCTTCCCCCACAACCACCTCGCCGCCCTCGAAAAACTCCTGACGACCGAGGCCGCCCGCGCCCGCCGCATCCTGATCGTCACCGAGGCCGTCTTCTCCATGGACGGCGACACCGCGCCGCTGCGCGAGATCGTCGCGCTGAAGGACCGGTTCGACGGGAAGGCCTGGCTCCTCGTCGATGAGGCCCACGCAACGGGCGTCTTCGGCCCCGGCGGACGGGGCCTTGCCGCCGAACTCGGCCTGGAGGGAAAAATCGAGGTCGAGATGGGGACGCTGAGCAAGGCCCTGGGGAGCAGCGGCGGCTTCATCGCCGGATCGCGCCTCCTCGTCGATACCCTCGTCAACCACGCCCGGAGCGCCATCTACTCCACCGCGCCGAACCCGGCCTCGTGCGGCGCCGCGCTGGAAGCCCTCGCCCTCGTCGGCGAGGCTGAGGGCGAGGCGCGCCGGAAGCGGCTGTGGGGGGCGATCCACCGCTTCGCCGCCGGGACCAGCCTCCCCGCGCAGTCCCCGATCTTCCCGCTCCTCTGCGGCACCGAGGAGCAGGCCCTCACCGCGAGCGCAAGGCTGGCGGAGCAGAGCCTCGTCCTCCCCGCAATCCGCTACCCCACCGTCCCGCGCGGCAAGGCCCGCCTCCGCGTCAGCCTCACCGCCGACACCCCGCTCGCAGAGATTGAACGGCTGCTCGCGTTGCTCTAGCACGGCTTCAAGACGGGATTCTCAAAAGTCCCCTTGTCGGGATCATGCTATATTTTGGCGGGTTTTTCCAGAGCGCCTAAAAAAGGCCGGGTTAGGCTGAAATCATGTCTTCCCCCTTCGCCTCCGCCCGCTGGATCGCCTCCCCCGTCGTCGGTGGGGTCCACTCCGTCCCTCCCTCCCCCTATTTCCGGAAGGAGTTCACGCTCCCCGCGCCGGTCCGCTCCGCGCGGCTCTTCCTCACCGCCCTCGGCCTCTGCGAGGCGGAGGTCAACGGCCAGCCCGTCGGGGACCAGGTCTTCGCCCCCGGCTGGACCGACTACGCGAAGCAGGTTCCCTACGCCGTCCACGACGTGACGGCCCTGCTGCGGCGGGGGAAAAACGCCCTGGGCGTCGTCCTCGGCGACGGCTGGTACAGCGGGGCCATCGGCTGGCACGGGGAACGGCAGCACTACGGGGACCGCCCACGCCTTCTGGCCCGGCTGGAGGCGACGCTGGCCGACGGCTCCCGCGTCGAGGTGGTGAGCGACGGCTCGTGGCGGACCGCGACCGGCCCGATCCTCGAAAACGACTTCCTGCGGGGCGAGGCCTACGACGCCCGGCTGGAGCGGGACGGCTGGTCCCGGCCTGGCCACCCGGAGGAGGGCTGGGTGCCCGCCCTGCCGCAGGCCGACCCCGGGGTCGAGTTCACCGTTTCCGAGGCCCCGCCGGTCCGCCGCTGCGGGGAGATCCGGCCCGTCGCCCCCTACCGGAAGCTGCCCCACCACGCGACGTTCCTGCGGGTCTACGATCTGGGACAGAACTTCGCCGGGCGCGTCCGCATCGCCGTCACCGGGGCGCGGCGGGGGATGACCGTGACACTCCGCTTCGCCGAGATCCTCAACGCCGACGGGAGCCTCTACACGGAGAACCTGCGCGGCGCCCGCGCCACCGACCACTACACCTGCAAGGGCGGCGGCAAGGGCGCGCCGGAGACGTGGGAACCCCGCTTCACCTTCCACGGCTTCCGCTACGTCGAGGTCGGCGGCCTTGAGGCCGGGGCGGAGATCGAAGTCGTCGGCGTCGTCCTCCATTCCGACATGAAGCCGACGGGCTCCTTCGCCTGCTCGAACCCGCTGCTGAACCAACTCCAGAGCAACATCGTCTGGGGTCAGAAAAGCAACTTCCTCGAAGTGCCGACCGACTGCCCGCAGCGCGACGAGCGCCTGGGCTGGACGGGCGACGCGCAGGTCTTCATCCGCACCGCCGCCTTCAACATGGACGTCCGCGGCTTCTTCCGCAAATGGGTCCGCGACATCCGCGACGCGCAGGGGCCGGAGGGCGGCATCCCGCCCGTCGTCCCCCGGATGATGGACGAAACCTTCCCGATGAACGACGGCGGCCCCGCGTGGTCGGACGCCGCCGTGATCTGCCCCTGGACGATCTACCTCTGCTACGGGGACCGGCAGATCCTGGCCGACCATTACGCCGCGATGGCCCGCTACGTCGCCTTCCTCGGAAAGAAAAAGGCGAAGAACCACATCCGCTGCCACCCCGAGGTCGATGCCTGGGGCGGCTTCGGCGACTGGCTCGCCCTCGACGGCGGGGGCAAGTTGGAGGGCATCACGCCGAAGGACCTCATCGGCACGGCCTTCTACGCCTACGACGCCGAATTGATGGAGAAGATCGCCCGCGTCCTCGGGAAGGAGGAGGACGCCCGGAAGTACCGCGCGCTCCACGGCCGGATCGTCCGAGCCTTCCAGCGCCGCTTCGTGACCGGCGACGGCCTCATCACCGCCGGGACGCAGACCGCCTACGTCCTCGCGCTCCGCTTCGGCCTCCTGCCGGAAAAGCTCCGCCCCGCCGCCGCCCGGTTCCTGGCCGACGACGTGGCGCGGCGCGGCTTCCACCTCGCCACCGGCTTCGTCGGGACCCCGTACGTCCTCGACGTCCTCACCGAGTACGGCCACCTCGACGCCGCCTACAAGCTCCTTGAGCAGGAGGCCTTCCCCTCGTGGCTCTTCCCGGTGAAGCACGGCGCGACGACGGTCTGGGAGCGGTGGGACGGCTGGACGCCGGAGAAGGGACCGCAGGACAAGTCGATGAATTCCTACAACCACTACGCCTACGGCGCGGTCGGCGCCTGGATGTACGCGACGGTCGCGGGCCTCGACCTCGACCCGGAAGAGCCGGGCTACCGCCACCTCGTCTTCCGCCCCCGGCCCGGCGGCACGCTGACCTGGGCCGAGGCCGAACTGGAGACGCCGCAGGGCCGGGTCCGCATCGCCTGGGAGAAGACCCGCACCGGCCTGAAGCTCGACCTCCGCGTCCCCCCCGGCAGCCACGCCACCCTTCGTCCGCCCGTCGGCTATGGCAAGCCGCGGCCCCTTGGCCAGGGGAGACATCGGTTGGTGCTTAAGCTAAATCAGGGGGAGTAGGACCGATAGGGGGGAGCGAGGTTATAGGTACGGCCCTTCGGGGCTGGGGATAATCGCTACGCTTCCCTGTAGCTCCTCCATGCGCACCGCGCGTTTGAACGAATGGAGGGCGTGCCGCCCTCCAACGCCTCCC
>CAISZB010000300.1 GCA_903889845.1 uncultured Verrucomicrobium sp.
GGAGGGAGAGGGCGGAGAGGGTGACGAGGAGGACGGTGAGGGGGGTGGCCAGGCCGGAGATGGCGAAGTGCCAGAGGATGGGGGAGAAGAGGAGGAGGAAGCCGGAGAGCTGGGCGACGCGCAGGTCGAAGAGGCTGAAGGCGAGGAAGAACGCGGCGACGGCGGTGGCGACGAGGCAGAGTTCCCCGAAGAAGATGTTGAGCAGTTCGGCCCGGTTCGAGAGGGGGTTGCTGGAGGGGGAATAGTCGAAGGAGAGGAAGGCGATCTTGTCGAGGCAGCCGACGGCAAAGGGATATAGCGGCGGGGTGAGGGTTTCCGGGAGGGAGGTGCCGGTGAGGGGCTTCGCCGCGGCGAGGGGGAGCTCCGAGGAGAGGCCGCCCTGGGCGACGAAGGCGCGGTCCCGGTCCTGGGCGAGGCGCAGGGGGGTGAGGATCTTCGTGGTGTAGCCCTCGCCCCGGGCCACCTGGCGGGCGATCTGGGCGTTGTTCATCGCCTGGGGATCGCCGAAGCCGTGGTAGTTGCCGATGTCGTACCAGGCGCCGAGGCCGAGGAAGACGACGACGAAGGTGATGACCCGCACCCAGGCGGTGCCCTTGCCGAGTTCGAAGGTGTAGAGGAGCTGGTGGAAGTTCATGGAAGGAAGGTGCTAGAAATTTTCCAACCGGTATTCGTTGATTTTGCGGTGCAGGGTACGGCGGCTGATGCCGAGCATCCGGGCGGCCTCGGTACGGTTTCCTTGGCAGATTTTGAGCGCCTGGACGATCCATTTCTTTTCCATCGCCTCCAGGTTGAGGTTGAGGCCGGGGGCGTCGGGGGAACCGCTTCCGGGCGGGAGGTCCCGCGGCATGAAGACGCGCTCGGGCAGGTCGTGGAGGTCGATGCTTTCGCCGCGGGCGAGGACGACGCCGTGCTCGACGGCCATGCGCAGTTCGCGGACGTTGCCCGGCCAATCGTAACTGAGGATGGCCTCCCGAGCCGAGGGGGTGACGCTGAGGACGCGCTTTTCGTTCTCCTTCGAGAATTCCTTGAGGAAGGCGGCGAGGAGGAGCGGGATGTCCTCCTTGCGCTGGCGCAGCGGGGGCATGACGATCTTGACGACGTTGAGGCGGAAGTAGAGGTCCTCGCGGAAGGTCCCGGCGGCGACCATCGATTCGAGGTTCTTATTGGTGGCGGCGATGAGGCGGACGTCGACTTCGAGGGTCTGGTTCCCGCCGACGCGCTGGATGGTCCGCTCCCCGATGGCGCGGAGGAGTTTCACCTGCGTCGCGGCGTCGATCTCCCCGATCTCGTCGAGGAAGAGGGTGCCGTGGTTGGCCTCCTCAAAGCGGCCGATCCGCCGCTCCGTCGCGCCGGTGAAGGAGCCCTTCTCGTGGCCGAAGAGTTCGCTTTCCAGGAGCTGCGGGGAGAGAGCGGCGCAGTGGACGGTGACCATGGGGCGGCTCTTGCGGGGGCTGAGGCCGTGAAGGGCCTGGGCGGCCAGTTCCTTGCCCGTGCCGCTCTCCCCCTCGATGAGGACGCTGGCGCGGGCGGGGGCCACCTGCTGGATCTTCTCCAGGATCTGCTGCATCACCGGGGAGTTCCCGAGGATCCGCTCGACGCCGAATTTCTTGTCGAGGGCCTGCTTCAGCCGGACGTTCTCCGCCTCGACGCGGGTGGAACGGAGGGCGCGGGCGAGGAGCATCTCCAGCTTGTCCAGGTGGAGGGGCTTTGTGACGTAGTCGTAGGCGCCCCGGCGCATCGCCTCGACGGCGTTGTCAACGGAGCCGTAGGCCGTCATCAGGATGCTGACGGGAGGCTTCGGGAGGCTCTGCGCCTTGGCGAGCAGGTCCATGCCGCTCTCGGTGCCGAGGCGGAGGTCGGTGAGGAGGAGGTCGATCGGCTCGGTCTCCAGGACGTTCCAGGCCGATTGAGTGTCGGGGGCGAGGTAGACTTCGTATTTGTCGTCCAGGGCGCGGCGGAGGCCGTCCCGGGTGTTTTTCTCGTCCTCGACGATGAGGAGGCCGGGGAGGTTTCCCTTCAGTTCGCGGGGCTCACTTGGCTCTTTCATTTTTTCTCCTTGGTGGGGGACGGTTCGCCGGCGGTGAGGAGGCGGACGCGCCGCTCCGGCAGGGGGAGGAGGATGCGGACGGTGGTGCCGCGCCCCTCGTGGCTCTCGATCTGCATCTCCCCGCCGTGGTCCCGGACGATGCGCCGGACGATGAGGAGGCCGAGGCCGGTGCCGGAGGCCTTCGTGGTGAAATAGGGCTCGAAGAGGCGGGTGATCCGGTCGGAGGAAATGCCGGTGCCGCGGTCGATAAAGGAAAGGATGAGGTGGGTGTCGTCCCGCTCCGAGACGATGCGGAGGATGCCGCCGGTCTTCATCGCCTGGACGGCGTTCTTGATGAGGTTGTAGAAGGCCTGCTTGATCTGGTCGCGGTCGAGGAGGAGGGCGGGGGCGGAGGGGTCGAGGTCGGTCTCGACGAGCATGTCCCGGTCGTCGATCTCCGGCTTGAGGAAGGCGACGGACTCGGCGATGAGGGCGTTGACGTTCTCCAGCTTCAGCTGCGGGGAGGTGGGGCGGACGGCGCGCAGGAAGTTCGCGATGATGGTGTCGAGGCGGGCGATCTCCGACTGGAGGACCTGCCACGATTCCTTCGTGTCGGGGTTCTTGAAGGCGTCGAGGCGGCGGAGGTCGCGCTCCAGCAGTTGCAGGTGGATGTTGAGGGAGTTGAGGGGGTTGCCCAGCTCGTGGGCGACGCCCGCGGCGAGGAGGGTGAGGGCGCCGAGTTTTTCCGACTCGATCGTCTCCCGCGTCTCTTCGCGGGCCAGGGTCAGGTCCCGGAAGATGAGGACGAAGCCGCCCTCGCCCCCGGCGTTGGGGCGGGGACGGGAGGGGCGGCCCGCCTCGGCGTCGGGCTCGCCGAGGGGGACGCAGCTGAGGTTGAGGTGGCGCCGCTGCGGGTAGGAGACTTCGAGGTCGCGGTTGAGGATCTGTTTCTCGGCGAGGAGGGCGGCCCACGGGATGCCGCGCAGGTAGCGGGAGACGGGCTGCTGGAGGGCTTCCTCCCCCGGGATGCCGAGGAGGTCCTCGACGGCGTGGTTCAGGTAGAGGATGCGGCCTTCCGGGTCGATGACGAGGATGCCTTCCTGGAGGGTGTTGAAGATCGTTTCGAGGAAGCCTTTTTCCCGGGCGAGCTGCTGGAGGTAGTTCTGCAGGTCGTCCGAGCCGACGCGGTCGATCCGGTGGAGGAGTTTGTCGAGGAAGGTGTTTTTCATGGCCTTCGATCGGGGGGGTGCGGAGTTCAAGCGATCAGGGCTGGGTCTGAGTGCCGCTTCCAGCGGGGGCGGACGGTGCCGGAACGGAGGCGGGTGCGGTGGCGACGGTGGAAAGGGCGGGGTCGAGTGGCGGAGGAGTGGTCGAGACGACAGGGGCGGGTGCAGGCGGCGGCGTGGCGGCGGCGGTGGGGGCTGGAACGGAGGCAGGAGCCGTCGGAGCCGGGGCCTTGGGAGCGGGCGGTTGCGCCGGAGGCTCGCTCTGGTCCCGGAAGGCGGAGGCGAGGGGGTTGCCGCTGCGGCGGAGGAAGTCGCCGATGCCGTCGGCGATCCCCTCGGCCAGCTTCTGGCGGTAGGCGGGCTGGGCGACGAGGCGGGATTCGAGGGGGTTCGTGAGGAAGCCGCCCTCGACGAGGGTCGAGGGGAGGGCGTTTTCCTTGAGGACGACGAAGCGGGCCCGCTTCACGCCGCGGTCGGCCTCGGCGTCGCCGGGGTCGAGGCTGGCGATGATCCGCCGGTGGATGGAGGAGGCGAGGAGGATGTTGAGGGGGTTCTCCGTGTTGCCGGGGACGTTCTCGAAGTCGGCCTGGTGGAGGGAACCCTCGGAACTGGTGGAGGAGGCGCCGCGCGGGGTTTCCGCATACGTTTCCAGACCGCGTGCGCCCCGGTTCGCCGAGTTGAAGTGGATGCTGACGAAGAGAAAGTCGGGATAGCGGTCGCCGAAGTGGGCGCGCTCTTCGAGGGGGATGAATTCGTCCTGCCGCCGGGTGAGGACGCAGGGGACGCCCTTGGCCTGGAGGACGCGCTCCAGCCGCAGCGCGGTGTCGAGGGTGTAGGTCTTTTCCATGTCGCCCCGGGTGGAGTAGGCCCCGTTGTCGGCGCCGCCGTGGCCGGGGTCGATGACGACGCCCTTGCACGGGCGGGTGCCGATCTTGCCGGGGCGCAGGAGGGGCTCGAAGAAGTAGGCGAGGTCGATGCGGGAGACGTACCAGCCGTTTTCGTCGGCCAGGACGGGGAAACTGAGGTAGTGGCAGGCCCCGGCGAAGGTGATCCGGGTGCTGTCGGCCTCGAAGGCGATGTCTCCCCGGGAGCTGTGGAGGAGCATATGACGGTTATCGACAGCGGAGGGGAGGGGGTAGCCGTAGAAGGCGCAGAAGTCGGCGAGGGGCAGGTAGTCCCGCTGGTTGCGGGTGACGAGGTGCCAGTTGGCGCTCTGCGCCGGGGCCTGCGGGGCGCCGAGGAGGCCGAGGACCAAGCAGCCGAGGAGGGGAAGAAGGGCAGGGAACTTCACGGCGGGACGGACTCAGGATTTCGGCTTGGCGTTCCTCTTTTTCGGCAAGGGCAGGGCGACGTTGTCGATGAGGCGGGTTTTCCCGATGCGGACGGCGGCGCAGAGGCGGCCCTCGGCGACTTCGGCGTAGTCGAGGGTGAGGCCGGGAAGGTTTCCCATGTGGGTGCGGAACCATGCGGCGGGGTCGGGCTGGAGGGCCGCCGCGTCGAGGAGGAGGGGGAGGGCCAGGGCGCGGTTCCGCTGGGCGGGGGTGAGGAAGCGGTTGCGGGAACTGAGGGCGAGACCGTCCCGGTCCCGGACGATCTCGACGGGGACGACCTCGACGGGGAGGGAGAGGTCGCGGACCATCCGCCGGAGGACGGAGACCTGCTGGGCGTCCTTCAAACCGAAGTAGGCGAGGTGGGGCTGGACGA
>CAISZB010000301.1 GCA_903889845.1 uncultured Verrucomicrobium sp.
AAGATCATCTCCCGGATAGGGACGCCAAGGGTGTCCCGCAGTTTTCGAATCCCGTAGGCCTTGTCGATGCCTTGTTTGGTCACGTCAATGGAGGTCGCGCCTCCCAAACGCACGGAAAACTCGGGAGCAAGCGGATCCAGGAGCGATTTGATTTTCTTTCGCTTGATAAAATCAGGGTCCCACTTTTTCTTTTCTTCCAAGGGAGCGTTCTGCCCCAACGCGGAAAACGTGATCTGGCTTCCCCGATCCTCAATGACTTCTCCCCAGACCTTTCCGGCCTTGAAGTGGGCTTCGATCAGCGCCTTATCCAGGGAGCCGACGATTTTATTCCGTTCATCCGGGGTGAAATCCTCCGAATAAAGCTGCTTCCAACCCGATTCATATTGGTAGAACTTGGTTCCGCAGGTGGGCAGGAGGGAGAGGTTCTTCAGGCGTTCGTCATGGGTAAGGGGGGCGAGCACCTGCTTCTCAAATTGCGACCAGGCACCACCGGAGATGACGGCCACCTTCACAATGCCAAGGAGGGAATCGAGGAGCTTCGCCATCTCGACATCGATGGATGCCTTACTTTCGGCCAGCGTTCCGTCCAAATCGAAGACAATGAGCTTTTTCATCGCTTGGCTGAAGAGCCGTTCGGAAGCGAAATCTCCAATAGGCTAACGACTCCGTGAGGCTGGCAGAGACAGGCACCGACCACGGCCGGTAAAAGCAGCACGTTGCCCTTGCGAATCGGATAATGCACTCCGTCGCACTCCAGCCGACCTGTGCCAGAGAGGCACACCACCACTCGGGGCGTCGCCGTCACGCCAACAGTAAACGGCGTTTCTCCAAAAATGCGCCACACCCCGAAATGCTCGCAAAAAAAGAGCCGTTCCCGCAGCGTGGGTTCCTTCTCTTCCACCACGGGCATTGATGGGATGATACTACCTTGTGCAAAATCGATGCACGCCATCGCCTGATCGACCTGCAAGGGGCGCCGCTGCCCCGTCTTGGCGTCAATGTGATCCCAATCATAGAGACGAAATGTCACATCGCTGTTCTGCTGAACCTCGAATACCACGATATCCCCGCCCAGGGAGTGCACCGCCCCGGCGGGCAGGAGGACGCCGTCACCCGGCTTCGGATTGAAGCAGGGAAGCTGGTCCGCAGTTGTGCCATCGGCAAGCGCCTGCCGCAGGGTGGCCTCGGTCACACCCGGCTTCAGTCCGGCATAGATCCGGCTTTCGCTTCCCGCCTCCAGCACGACCCAGGCTTCGGTCTTGCCGCTCTCGCCCGGGGGAATATAAGCGGCATTACGATCCGACGGATGCACCTGGACCGAGAGCATCTGATGGACGTCGAGAAATTTCAGCAGCAGCGGAAAACGTCGGAAAGGGTAGGCCAACGCTCCCATTATTTCCTCGGGAAAGTCGTCCAGCAGTTGCCCGAGAGTTCGCCCTTTGAACGGGCCATTTGCAATGAGCGTCGAGTGGTCGGCGCGGTCGCTGAGAATCCAGGCTTCACCAATAGGACCGTCGCCCGGCAATGGAACGGAGAGCCATTCGCCCAGACGCCGCCCGCCCCAAAGCCGATATTGGCAGATCGGCTCGAATTGGAGTGGGTAGAGGCGCGGTGGAGTCATGACCTGTCCTTCGATTGGGTTCCATGCTGCGAAACAATTCTAATATCGGGCTTAGTGGCCATCGTCTCGAACTCGGTCGGATTGCGGTTGCGGGAGGCTGGGGCGCCATAGCAGGTCTTCGCTGATCAGATAGACGATCATCGCCGCCAAGACCAAAAAGAAGCCGATCCAAAATCGCCAGTCATGATGAACGTATCGCCAAGAATACGGCTCATCCGCCCGCACATCTGGTTTCGTCACTATGAGGTTATCCTATTTCCGATCAGCGCTTCCACGGGGTGCCCGTCCTCCTTCGGCACGATGCTCGCCCGTTCTTGTCCCAGTCCCATACTCAGCGCCGTCATTCCGGCCAGCCCGCCAAGCTGCATACTTTCTACAGCCGTGCTGGGAACGATCACGATGGTGGAGTTTTCCTTCAAACCTTCGTAAAGCATATTCATCGCCCGCAAATGGAAGGCGACCGGATTATGCTCATAATGCTTTCCGGCTTCGGCGAATTTCTCCGCGATCTGCCGCTCGGCGTCACCCAGGATCACACGCGCCTGCCGCTCCCGTTCCGCTTGGGCCTGCATCGACATCGCGTTCTCCAGGCCGGAAGGAATCAGCACATCCTTCACTTCGACGGAGATTACATTGATGCCCCATGGCTCGGTCCGCTCGTCGATAATCTTCTGCAAGAGCGCGCTGATCTTGTCGCGGCCTTCCAACATGTCCGAAAGCATGGTCTTGCCAATCACATCGCGCAGGGCCGTCTGTGAGGCCCAACCGATGGCGCTTTGATAATCGGCGACGGCGAGAGCGGCTTTCTGGGGATCAAGCACTTTCCAAAAAAGCACAGCATCGACATCGACCGGCACCGTGTCCTTGGTCAACGTTTTCTCAGCCTTGAAGCCCGTCGTAATCACCCGGGTATCGATCCAGTAAGGAATCGCATCGACGACCGGAATGATAAAAAACAGCCCGGGTCCCTTGAGGGCATGAAACTGCCCCAGACGAAGGATCACGGCCCGGTCCCACTGATCCGCAACCTGGAGCGAAGAGGCGGCGATTACGGCCACGATAAACGCGCCAATGCCGATCGCAGCCGCTTCTAGATTAAGCACCCCCACACTCTTCGTGTAGGCAAGGGCTATGCCAGCCCCCATAATGACGAGGAACAGTAATGCCGCCAAAGATCGGTTTTGTCTCATAGGCATGATGCAACACCCTCGCCCACCCGCTCGCTATGGGGTGTACCCCTACCTCGGGCATAGTAGGGATAGACCCAATAGAAGACCGAACGCTGCCGTCACATCATTCCCCACGCCTGCCTCCGCACCCCCTTATGACCTCCACTCTTTCTCCCGATCTCCTACGCAAGATGAACGCCTATTGGCGTGCCGCGAACTATCTGTCGGTCGGCCATATCTACCTTTATGACAACAGGCATTCGCAGCTACACTGGCGACATCGCGGGACAGCATGACGAAGAGGCCCGATTCGCCGCCGAATTCCTTCACTATCCAAATCCAGCAATCGCATCCTGGGCAGATATTGAAAGCCGGAGTGCTCGCTATCAGGCTGACACATGGCGTCAACGCCAAGCCGAAGATCAAATTCGTTAAAGATCATGCACCTACTACCGCCGCCGCCTCCATCGCAGCTTGCTCGAACTGGATAATTTTCTTCTGCTGCTCGGCTTCGTAATATTCAAGGGGCATCATGATGACCTCGGCCTTCTCCGAGTAAGCATGATGAATCGCCCGGCTCTGGTGACCGAGATGAGCCATCGCCTCCCGCAGGGGCATCCCGAAGGTATTAGCCCGTTCCGCCCAAGCGTAACGATAGCTGTGGAGGGAAACCTTGAACTTGAGTCTCCGGCAAAGCTTCCAAAACCGGGAGCCGCGATCCGTCTCCGTCCGCTCTCGCAGGATCGGAAAGAGCCACCCCTCCTGCGGCAGCTTGGCGAGCAGCGCCTCCAAGTCCTTCCCGATCACTAGAGCTGCCCCACCATGCTCCTTACCGCGCAGCTTCTGACGACGGTAGGTGATGCGACGGCGCGCCTTATCGATATTGTCCCGATGGAGATTGGCGATGTCGCTCTGCGAGCCACCCGTCAACCAGAGCATCTCGTAGAAGAGCTTGAATTCGGGATCGGTCTCACCCTCGACGACACGGCGATGCTCCGCCCAGGTGATGGCCCGAGGATGCTTTTCTTGGATTTTAGGCCATGCCTTGCGGGTCAGAACCGGGGAGAGAAGCCAACCGAGATCAAGCGCCCGATTATGGATGATTCGTAGCCATTTGTTGGTCGAGTTCCCCGCTTTGGGATGACGCAACACCCGCAGGAAATGCTCGCTGTTGGTTTCCAGTAGGGGCAAATCCTTGAGGAGGCGAAACGGCACACTTTTGCGGGCCTTCTGCCACCGATCACGGGTGGAGGCATGCCGATAGCCTTCCTCCATATCTTGGAACACGGCGTCCCATGTCCGCTCCGCCATCCCGGCCGATTTCCCCGTGAGATAGGCCCTCGCCATCGCCACGTTGAGCATCGGCTGCTCCCAGGCCTGATTGCGGGCTTGGAAAAGCCGTCGGGCGGCGACCTTGTCCTTCGTCCGAAGGCTTTCCTGTTTTTGGGTCACCCGATCCTGAATGTAAAACGTCCCATTGGCCCGAGGGTACAGGTAATATCGGTCCTGCATGACGCTTCTCCGCGTTTGTACAAGAACCTACCTGAACGGAGAGCCCGCCCGGTACCGAGTAGGCGGGGAGTAGGCGTTCGCAACGCCATCCTACGCCTTCTTCTGGCAAATCTTCTGGCAATCGGGCCATCGGATTTTCCATAAGCCGTTTACCATCAAATAGTAGTAAATGGCGGACAGGGAGGGATTCGAACCCTCGAACGGGTTTAAGCCGTTACACGCTTTCCAGGCGAGCCCAATCAACCACTCTGGCACCTGTCCTAAGGCTTGGCTCCGCTGGCGAACCAGCGGGATGGGGAGTAAAGCAAGATTACCCCCCCCACGCAAATCCCCTTTTCGACTTTTCCCGATTTTTTTAGAGACGGAACCGCTCCTCAACTCTCGTCAGGTTGCGCACGCCCTTCTTTGTGACGACGACCAGGTCCTCCAAGCGCACCCCGCCCAGGCCAGGAATGTAAAGGCCGGGCTCAACGGTCATCATGTGACCCTCGCGGAATTTCCCGGCGGAGAACCGGGGCGGCTCGTGGATTTCGAGACCCAGGCTGTGGCCGGTGCCGTGGAAGAAGCCGCTCCAACGCCCGTTCTTCCGCTCGGTCGGATAGCCCGCTTTCGCAAACCGCTCCGTCAGGGCCTTGTGGAGGGGCTCCCCGTGGACGCCGGGGGCCATCTGCTTCATCACCCACTTCTTACCCTCGGCGACGGTGGCGTAGAGGCGTTCCAGGGCCGGGGACGGCGTCCCCTTCACGACAGTGCGAGTCAGGTCGCCGAAGTAGCCGGTCCGTTGATCGCGGGGGAAGATGTCGAGGATGATCGCCTCGTGCGCCCGCAGGGGGCCGTGGCCGCGCTCGTGCGGATCGCAGGCCTGCTCTCCCCCGGCGACGATGGTCCCCGCCGGGAGGCCCCCCTCGCGAATGATCGCGGCGTCGATCTCCCCGCGGAGCCGCTCCGAGGTCAGGGGAGCACCCGCCCACTTCAACGCGTTGCCCCGGGCGATGGTGCTAGCCCGCAGGACTTCGAAGGCCCGAGCCATCCCGGTCTCCGCCATGCGGAGGGCGCGGGTAATCTTGAGGACCTCGTCCTTCTCCTTGATCTCCCGCTCGGGGAAAAAGAGCCCGCCCTCGGAGGCGGCCCGGACGGCGATCCCTTTTTTCTTCAACTCCTGCGCAAGACCGAGGGGAAAATTCCCCGGCACCTCGACGGAGGAGAAGCGGTACTTCTTCGCCAGAATGGAGACCAGGGACGCCGCCCCGCGCTTCCCGACGGGGGCAAGGTCGTCAGTGCAGAGGACGACATCGGCCCGGGCGTGCTTCCGGGCGCGATCGACCTCCAGGGGACTCAGGACGACGATCCGGCGCTTGCCGACGGAAAGCCACAGGAACGGATCGGGGACCGAGAGCTGAGTGGCGTAGAGGAGGTCGGCATCGTGTTCGCTGGCGGCATAGATCAATCGGACGGCGGGCTTCGGCATCCCTCGAGCATAAAAAAACGGCGATACGAAGCAATCGTATCGCCGCTTTTTTGAATTGCCGCTTGCCTTAGGTCACCTTCGGACGACCCTGGAAGGTGGCGCTGTAATTGTCCGTGATGATCCGGGCACCGTGCCGGTAGCGGACGTAGCTGTAGGCCCACTGCAGGAGGACGGCGACGCGGTTGCGGAAGCCGACCAGGTAGACGATGTGGATGAAGAGCCACGTGAGCCAGGCCAAGAAGCCGTGGAACTTGATGCGCCCCAGCCAGACGACGGCCCGGGAGCGGCCGATGGTCGCCATCGTTCCCTTGTCCCAATACTTGAACTCGGGCCGGGCGGCGACGTCGATCTTGCCCGAGGCCAGCTCGGCATTGATGATCTTCGCGGCATGGTGCCCCATCTGGATGGCGGCGGGGGAGACGCCGGGGACCGGCTTCCCCTTGTTCCCCTTGGAGAGGGCGAGGTCGCCGATGGCGAAGACCTCCGGGTGGCCGGGGACGCTGAGATCGGGACTGACCTCGATCCGGCCGCCGCGGTCGACGGTGACGCCGAGGGTGCGCGTCAGCGGGCTGGCCTGGACGCCTGCCGACCAGACGATGACGGAGGCCCGGATGAGGGTGCCGTCGGCCAACTCGACCTCGTTCTTGCGGATCGCCTTCACCATCGCCCCGACGCGGACTTCGACGCCGAGCTCTTCGAGCTGCGTCTTCGTATGGGCGGAAAGGTCCTCCGGCAGGTGGAGCATGATCCGCGGGGCGGCCTCAATGAGGATGATCTTCGCCTCGCGGGTGTCGATGTGGCTGAAGTCGCGGGGAATGACCTTCCGGGTCAACTCGGCAAAGGCGCCCGCCGTCTCGACGCCCGTCGGGCCGCCGCCGACGACGACGAAGGTGAGGAGTTCCTTCCGATAGGCGGTGTCGTTCGTGTTCTCGGCCTCCTCGATCGCGGAGAGGAGCTGATGACGGATCGTCGTCGCGTCGTCGAGGGTCTTCAGGCCGGGGGCGAACTCGGCCCACTGGTCGTTGCCGAAGTAGGAGGTCTTCCCGCCCATCGCAAGGACGAGGTAGTCGTAGGGGAACTCGCGGCTGCGGGCGACGACCTTCTTCGCGGCGAGATCGATCGAGCTCACTTCGTCGAGGTAGACCGTCGAGTTCTGCTTGTCGTGCAGGATGGCGCGGATCGGGTGCGCAATCTCCGGCGCGGCGAGACCGGCGGAGGCCACCTGATAGAGCAGGGGCTGGAAGAGATGGTGATTGCGGCGGTCGATGACGACCAGCTCGGCGTTTTCCGTGTGGAGGGTCTTGGCGAATTCAAGACCACCGAACCCGGCCCCGATGACAACGATGCGCTTCTTTTGTGACATAGACGGTTTTCCTGTGACTTTCAGGCCACCGCGCCCACGCCCTACGGAGCCCAGGCGCGTTGTCCTATGAATGATGCGCCTAGACTCGTTATTTTTTGTGGAGAGTCAATCACTCCTTGTGGTCCGGAGCCTGCCGCTCCTCGACCGCCTGCCGCAGAAGGAGTTTGAGGGCTTCGATCCCCTCCCCGCTTTGGCCGGAAACCGAAATGACCTTGCGCCGAACCCGCTTTTTGAAGACGGCCAGCTGCTCCTCCGCTCCCGGCAAATCCATCTTGTTCGCCAGGATGAGGGAGGGGCGCGTGGCCAACTCGGCCCGGTAGAGCTTCAGTTCCTTGCGGAGGAGGGCGTAGTCGTCCTTCGGATCGCGTCCCTCGCTCCCCGCCATGTCGATGACGAAGAGGAGGACGGAGCACCGCTCCACGTGGCGGAGGAATTCATGGCCCAGGCCGCGCCCCTCGTTCGCCCCCTCGATGAGGCCGGGAATGTCGGCGACGGTGACCTTCTTGAAATCGGGATACTCGATGGTGCCGACCATCGGCTCCAGCGTGGTGAAGGGATAGGCCCCGACCTTCGGCTGCGCCTTGGAGAGGCGGGAGAGGAGGGTCGATTTCCCCGCATTCGGATAGCCGACCAAGCCGACGTCGGCGATCGACTTCAGCTCCAGCAGGAACTGGCCGTGTTCCCCCGGCCAGCCCTCCTCGTAGCGGCGCGGGGCCTGGTTGATCGACGACTTGAAATGGCGATTGCCGCGCCCGCCGTCGCCGCCCTGGCAAAGGACGATCCGCTGGCCGGGCTCGACCATGTCGGCCACGACCTCCAGTTCCGCTCCCACTTCGGGAAGCGGGAGGAGCTTCTGCGAGGCGGGCGGCAGCGGGGAACCGAATTCGTCGAACTCCGGCTCCGGGGAATCGGGCGGCGTCTCCAGGCGGCTGACGAGGGTGCCGGGCGGCACCTTCAGGACGAGGTCCTTCGCGTTCTTCCCCGACATCTGCTTGCTGGCACCGTTCTCCCCGTTCTTCGCGTATTGGTGGGGAATGTAGCCGATGTGGCCGAGGTTGTTCAGGTGGTGGTCCACCTCCAGGATGACGCTCCCCCCCTTCCCGCCGTCGCCCCCGTCGGGGCCGCCGTTGGGCCGGTGAAGCTCCCGGAGGAAGCTGACGCAGCCGCGACCGCCTTTTCCGGCGCGGGCCATGATTCGGATGCGGTCGACAAACATAGGAGAGAGGAGGGTAAAAAAAAGCGGCGCAAGGGGCCATGGCCCGCTGCGCCGTCTTTTCTCTGAATCGGACTGGCTTAGGAAGCCGAAGCGACGACGTGGACGAGCTTCTTCTTCGTGTCGAACTTCACGCGGCCGTCCGCGAGGGCGAAGAGGGTGTGATCGCGGCCCATGCCGACGTTCTTGCCCGCGTTGACGGGGGGTGCCGCGCTGGCGGAGGATGATTGCACCGGCAGTGATCGCCTGATCGCCGAAGATCTTCACGCCGAGGCGCTTGCTGACGCTGTCGCGTCCGTTCTTCGTGCTGCCCTGACCTTTTTTATGTGCCATGGAAGAGTACTCCTGTTTGGATTGAAATAATGGGTTAGCCCTGGCTTAGCCCTGGATCGAGGCCACCTTCACGCGGTTCAGCTTCTGCCGATGCCCGACGGTGCGGTGGTAACCCTCGCGACGGCGATACTTGAAGGCGACAACCTTGTCGGCCTTCACTTCTTCGAGGATTTCGAGGGAAACACTGGCCCCGGCGACGAGGGGGGTACCGATCTTGACGTCGGTGCCGTTGGCCACGAGGAGGACATCGTTGATGACGACCTTGGAATCGGTTCCTTCCAAGAGTTCGACATCGAGGATTTCCCCTTCGGAAACCTTATACTGCTTTCCGCCGGTGCGAATGACTGCGATAGACATATTCTTTACCCTGATAAAATTAGGAAGGTTGAGGATGCCGGAATATCTCCGGAATGCAACAACTTTGTTGCAGCCCGATGCAATAGGAGTCTGGGCGTTTTGGTCCCGTCTCTCCACACCGTACGTACCCTCGGAGATTCGGGGATT
>CAISZB010000302.1 GCA_903889845.1 uncultured Verrucomicrobium sp.
CCCCCCACACGTCGTTCCAGCGCTTCCCGATGGTTTCCCAGGAGCGGGCGGTGTCGGGCAGGTTGTCGGGATATTTGTTCGTCGCCGTCTTTCCGGTCCAGTCCGGGGCCCCGTGAAAGAGTTCCAGGATTTTCTGGCCGCTTTTCCGGTAGAGCTGCCGGGTTTCTTCGTAATGGTTGTTGCCCGTCCAGTTCCAGGCGTTGGGGGCGGGATTGATGGAGGGCCAGGAGAGGCGTTCCCGGACAAGGTTGAGGCCGTAACGGGACAGGCCGCCGACAAGGGCGGGCCGGAGCGGTTCCGGGGCGATCCAGGACAGGGAGGCATCGATCGAGAAGAGAGGATCGACCGGGGCGGCGGGCGGCAAGGCGATGAGGCCGAAGGATTGGTGCGAAGCGGGAAATTCAAGGCTGTAGAAGCCTTGGGGGAGGGAGAGAGGAACTTCGACGAGGTCGCCCTCCAGGGTCGCCTTGTCCGCCCCCTGAACGAGGTTTCCGGCATAGTCGCGGAGTTGAAAGGCGGGCGCGGCAGTGAGGGAAACCGAAGAGCGGAAGGCAACGATGGCCGATTGATCGGCGGCGGGCAGCAGCTTGGAAATATCGACCGGAATGATCTCCGCCCGCGCGGGAAAGACCAGGAGGCAGAGGAACGGTACGAGGTGCAGGGATTTCATGAAAGAGGGCACACGCTGGCTTCGGGAATCTTCGTCGCCCCCCCCCGGAATCTTGCCGAAAGCGGGAACGACCTTCCTTCCCGATCCTCGTCAGACCTTGCTGCGATGAAGGGGCCGGAGACGGCGAAACAATAGCATTCCCGTTCCGGTTGCCAAAAGCAAAAGGGAGACGGAGGGCTCGGGAACGGCGGCGTAGGTCAGGGAGAGATTGCTGAGCGTGAGCGTATCGACAACGCCGTTGGCTTCGTAAAGATAGAGCGTATCGAGCGTGTAATTGCCGGTGACGCTCGTGTCGGTCGCGGTGAAGAGAGTGGTGCCGTTGGCCGATTCGGTAAGGACCAGGCCGCCCGTAGTCAGTGTGTAGGTAAGGGAGAGAGTTACCGGCGTGGTCGATTTGAGACCCGCCCCGGCCGTGGCCGACGTCAACGCGGTATTGGCCGTCCCGGAATAAAGCAGGGCCCCACTGGTGGAGGCGATATGCGAGTAGGCGGCGTTACTCGTCCCCGCCGTGGAGTTCAAATAGGTCCAGGCAGAATCCCCGGTGTAAGTGCTGCTTCCGGTGACGGTCGTGCTGGAAGACCAGAGCGTTGTGTCCTTGGCTGTGGTCGAGGTCGCCAAGCTGTTAAAGAGCCCCATCCGCAGAAGATCGCTCGATGCAAGAGGGGTGGCCGTCGTGGAAAGAGTAAAAGAAAGAGTAACGCTGTCGCCCGACGTCGCCGTCGCATCGCTGGCGAGGAGCGTCGTGGGGGTGAAATAGGTCCACAGGGAAACGGTGGCGTTGGTGGCGGTCTGAGCGAGCGTCATGCTGCTGGTGGTGACCACCTGGGTGCTGCTGGCGAGGCTCGTGCCCTCGGAGTGTGTTCCGTCCGACCACGTGGCACTCGTGCTGCCTCCCATGTACCAATTGCTGGAGGAGAGCAGATTCTGTGAGGAAGCGGCGGAGGGCCAAGCCAACAGTGCGCACCCGCAGGAGAAGCCAAACAGAACCGCCTTCAAGTTTTTCATACCGTTCCAATGGGAGTGACTGAGTTTCATCGATTTCCCCGACATCACTTTTGTTTTCAAAGTGCGCTTCGGCATCAAGTGGCGCAATCGAAATAGATGTGTTAATGTAACAACAGTTTCATTATCCTTTCCCCCACCCATGACGACGCCCCGCGAGCCTTCCACCCACCCGCGAGTCACCCTCCGGCAGGTCGCCGCCGCGACGGGGGTCTCGGCCATGACCGTCAGCCGCGCCTTTCGGCAAGGGGCCCCCGTACGCCCCTCGCTGCGCGAGCGCATTATCGAGACCGCCCGTCAAATGGGCTATGAACCCGATCCACACATCAGTTCCGTCATGCGGGCCTTTGTCCGCCGAGGCTCGCCCCATTACCGGGAAACACTGGCCTTCATCGGTGACAGGAAACCGGCCCCCGCGACCTTCAACGCCCTGACCTTCCAGGGTGCCCTTTCAAGGGCGGAAGCCCTCGGCTACCACCTGGAGCCTTTCTGGATGGGGGAACCTCATCTCACGTTCTCCCGGTTGAACCGGCTGTTGCGGACCCGCTCGATCCGCGGGGTACTCTTTTGCCCATTCGATCTGCGGCCCCGGATGCACGTCCGGCTCGATTGGTCGCGCCTGGCGGTGGGAGCTCTGGGTAGTTCCCTGTGGAAGCCCCGGCTCAACCGGGTCCAGCACCACCATTACATGGGCATGATCCTGGCACTGCGGTCGATCCATCGCCTGGTCGGAGACAAGGCGGGCCTGGTCCTGTCGAACTTGCTCCATACCCGAAGCCAGGGAGCCTACGTCTCCTCTTTCCTGACCAACCAGGCCGATTCCCCCCGGGACGTCCTGGGCCGCATTCACCGATACGGCGCTTGGCAGCGGGAACGGTTCCTCGCCTGGCTGGAAAGGGCCGATCCGGAAATCCTCCTGTGCGCCGAGCCGAACGACGTCAGGTTGGCGCGCGAAGCGATCCGGGGGCGCGCCCGCTGGCGGCACCTCGGCATCGCCTGCCTCGACGTCTCGGAAAGCACGCCGGACCTCGCGGGAATCTCCCAGCAGAACACCATCATCGGCTCGCACGCCGTCGACCTGATTTTGAGCGAGATTCAGCATGCCGAGTTTGGCCTGCCAACCTATCCGAAGACGCTGATGATCGAGGGGGCCTGGAAAGACGGGCCGAGTCTGAGAGCCTGTTGAGCTATTCCTGCACCGCTTCGAGCTGCCGATCGACGACCTGTCCCGTGTAGCGGTCGATCGCGATGTGGAGCCAGTAGCGGCGTTCCCCCGTCACCATGAAGTTGTCGAGCGAGGAGGCCGTCGCCGGATAGCGTCCGGCCTGGGCAATCACGTCGATCAGGAAATTCCACGTCCGCGTGTTGGACGATTCGGCCAAGGCCCGGATCACCGCCTCCCTCTCGACCTTGATGCCGGAGGGGATCTGATTGGTCACGACGCTGCTGGACACCAGTGCGGGGACCACGTCGGCACGGGTGAGGAAGGGGCTGTTCGTCGCCGTCGCGTAGATCGCCCCGGCGATGCCCGACGCCGCGCTGGAGGAGAGGCTGGTGCTGCCGGAAGGATTGAGCTGCGCACCTGACAGGAGGGCCTTCAGAACGGAAGCCGGCGCCGTGTTCGGATTGATCCGCCCCGCAACCACCCGGGCATCGTCCAGGGTAAAGAGGTCGAGGAGTCCCGCATCGGCGCTGCTGGAGGAGAAGAGATCGAGGGTCTTCCACGGAACGTCGCGGAAGACGTAACCGAGATCGCCGACCGAGGTGAAGCGGTGGTTGAGGATGACGGGGCGGGCCGAGCTTGCCCCGGTGAAGAAAGGACTCGCTGCCGGATAGGCGTACCGCGCGTCGCCGGGGCGCTGTGCGCCGTCGGGATCGGTGTAGTAAGGTGCGCCGGAGGCGGTGCTGGCGGCTCCGGAAGGCGTGACCGCCGAGGCGTTCACCGACCATAAATCGATGCGGTAGGGGGCCGCCGCCGAGAGCGACCCGATCGAAACAAAGGGGGTCAAGCTGCCATAGCACGGGGCGTTGACCGTCGTGGCGTCGGGATTCAGGCTGACCCCGGCGGCCGCCGTGAAACCGCTGGCCGTCGCGGCCACAGAAGTCGGGATGCTGTCCCCCAGCCCGAAGCGGAAAGTGCGCGGATCGCTTTTCACGTAAGCGTCCGTGTCGGCCGTGGTAAGGGTGGAGCACGGCGTCAGCACATCGCTCATCCAATACCCGGTCTTGATGCCTCCGTCGGCCAACCCTTCGAAAGTCCCGTAGGTGCGCCAGGCACCGGAAGGGTCCTGGAACTGGATTTGAAAGGCGGCATTCACGCGGAACATGGCGCAGTTCCGGGTCAGGACGGCCTGCGTGTTGGTCGTCGTCGCGGTGCTCCCGGTCGCCGTGTTTTTCCAGGTGTAGGCATTATTGAAGGCCGCCGTCCCGTTTGGAGGAAAGGAGGGAATGCTCCCCAGGGGCAAGGCCAGGATCGAAGGGCCTCCGGTCCATGCCGCAGTGGACGTGGGAGAGGGAATCACGGTCGGCTCCCGATAAGCGGAACTCGCCGCCACGGAGGCCACGGAGAAGGAGAAGGCGCCGCCGCCGGAGAGGGCCGAGAAGTAGCGGGTGGCTGCCGAGCTTGAGGAATAGGCCCCCCAGCCTCCCGTGGAGGGATAGTACCAAATCGGCGTCGAAAGGGGGGAAGAGACAGCCGCTACCCCGATGCTGTAAAAGTCGTTTTGCACGGTCCCGCTCACCGGTACGATTTGGAATTGGCTTGGAGCGCCGCCGCTCGCTCCCGACACCTGGTGGGGATTCCACAATTCAAAGTAGAGGTAATAATCCCACTGGGGAGTGGGAACCGTGGAGCTGGGGTTGAGCACCGCGCCGCTTCCGTTCACCTTGACCAACATCTTGCTGATGTAAGGCAGGTCCTCGATGCCGTAGAAGTTTTCGCCGCCGAAGGTGATCGTCGTCGGGTAGTCGTCGGTATCCCATTGATCGGCGATGTTCGCCCCGATCCGGATGATCTGGTAGTCCCGCTGACTGTCGGGATCGACCCAGCCCGTCGGCGGATACAAGGTATAGTAACCCACCCCGGCGACGGTATCCCCCCGGCCCGTCTTGCCGAGGGAGCCATTGAGGATACCCGCTTTCAGCAGCTCGAAAAAATCGGCCTCCCGATTGAGTCCGGCGACGGTATCGAGGGGGAGGATCGTGGTGGCTCCCGTTGTCGGGGAGTTTCCCGACGGATTGGTGTAGACCCAATGCCGGTAAAGCCCGTTCGAATCGGAGGCGAGGACCAGGCCGAAGTATTTGAGGATGTCGCTTTTGATGTTGTTCTTGTTGCCGGTGTAATCGGCTACCGAATAGGTGGTGCCCACGCTTTCGAGCAGCGCCAGCTTCGAGAGCGGGAAGCGGTATTTGACCAACGGCTCGTTCTTCACCGCGGGCACGCCGTTGTTGCGGGGCCAGCCCGACGTGGTGACGCGCGGATGGAAGACGAGGGGATTGAGCGTGCCGGAATTCGTCGCATTCACCTGATAATTGTAGTTACTCGCGTTCACAATCCCTAAGTTCGTCGTCGGCCCCCAGACCGGGCCGTTCACCTCGCGGCTGAAGGTGGTGAGGTAGGGCAGGGCGTTGGTGAGGGCGGGGCGCTGGGTTTGGGCATATTTGATGAGTTCCTGCCGTCCCAGGAAAGCCGTGTCCCCCGGGGCAACGCGCAGGAAGCCGTTGGTCGCCCAATTCGTGACGTAGCCCGCATAAGAATTATAATTCGTTGCATTGCGCCACTTCACCAAAGCATCGACGTCGTTCGTCGAGATCGTGTTCGTGATCTGGCTCAGGTCGGCCCAGGGGAGGAGGCCCTTGTTCGTGACGGCATAGGACGCGGCAGCGTTGGGATACCCGGCAACGTTGATGTCGAGGAGGCCGCTGGTGTCGTAGACGACGTAGGCGTAGCGCCCCACGGCGGTCTTCATGTTGGCGGACCCCGTGTCCACCAGTCCCGCGGCGGCGGGCGTCGTCCCGGCGGGAAAGCCGACCGGGCCGCCCCGGGTGACGACGATCCACTGCGGCGGGGAAGCGGCGAAGACCTTCGCGGCGGAAGCACCGAGGAAGGCAGGCTTCTCCCAGCGGCCCATCCCGACGGTGCGGCCGTTGAGGGCGGCGTTGGTGGTGACGCTGCCGCGGGCGGCGAAGTTAGTGGCGGAGGCGTAGACATTGGTCCCGCTGAGGGTGACGATGGGGAAGAGGGTCTGCGAGACCATCCGCTGCGGCACGGCGTTCGTGGAGGCCTTCGGGACGTAGAAGGCGTTGGTCCCGATCCCGCTGCCGCCGTCGACGGTGGAGTTCTTCGTATCGGTGACCTCGGCCTGGAGCTGGGAGACGATCTGGTCGAGGCCGCTCAGCGCGATCTGGTCGGCGCGCAGGACCTGGACGTAGTTCGCCGTGGCGTTGCGGTCCTGCGTCATCACGCTTACGAAGGTCACCAGCAGGATCGTCAGCAGCGTCAGGATCGCGAGCGTGACGATCAACGCGACACCCGAGGCTTTGCATGAAAGCCCTCGTCCGTGTCCCGTTGTGCCCGAATGATGTTGTCTTGGCATGATGAAGCGAACCGAACGCCCCGCCCCACCTCAGCGACACCGTATTTCGAAGAGCCGGGCGCAAGGATGGCCGTTCGTGGCCAGGACTTCAAGGTGAAGGCGTTTTCCCTGGATTCCTGCAGGCAAGACGTGCCGCCGCTGACGGAGATAATTGCCCCGGACCTCCAGGAGCACCTTGCCATCGAGGAGGAGATTGTAGTCCCGCACCGTCTCGGGCTGGGGCCCCCGGACCGTCTTTTTCGTCAATTTCTCGCTCGGCGTCAGGATCAGCTCCCGTTCCAGACCCGTGCAGAAGGTGAGTTGAATCTCGTGGGGTGACTGCGGTTCCTCCCACTCCAGCTCGATCCAGGCAGGCAACCCGGGGGATTCCCAGTAGTTCGCCGTCTCCTTCGCCCACGGTCCCCAGGCGGCGTCGATTTTCCGCGTGTATCCATTGAGAACGGCGAGGGCCGGAGTCCCTTCGGATTCGGCATTGGCCCGGACGGAGGCCCGCCGCGCCACGTCGTCCGCATCTTCGGAGCCGAGGCCGAGGAGAAACGCGTCGTCCCGCAACAGGGTCTGTTGAAGGCGGGTAACGAA
>CAISZB010000303.1 GCA_903889845.1 uncultured Verrucomicrobium sp.
ATCATGCCGCTGCGGCGAAGATCAAGGAGGATCAAGAGGCCATTCAAGAGGTTGTCGAAACCTCCCGTGATTCGTTCCGCAAGCTGAACCAAACGCAGGTTAATTTCGATGAGAGCCGTGAGGCGGCGCGGGGGTTGTCTGTGGCTTACGAGAATGCCCGCAACGCTGCGGAAAAGCTCCAGGCCGCGCAGGACAAAATGGCGGATGCCCAAACCCGGAAGGAGCTGGCCGACCTTAATCTGGAAAAGCTCAAGGCGATCCGTGAGGTGAAAGCGCAGCAGCTCTCCCCCGATGACGAGAAGAAGCAGGTCCAGAATATCGAGGACGAATATGGCGAAAAGGAGCTGGGCGTCCGCAATAAGCAGGCGGATCGAAAAGCACAGCGCGAGCTGGGAACCGCCGTGGCTCAGTTGAGCAAAACCGATAACGAACTTCGGCTCAATCGAAACAGCCAGCGCAACCTCACGCTCGACCACTCGAACCAGATGGACGAGCTTTCCGACGATAGGGAGAAGCTGGAGTCGCAATTCAAATCGTGGGGGTTACAGCGCGACGACCGAGCCGAGGAAGGCAAGGAATATGCGGGCGGACAGAAAATGGCGGACCTGCAGAAGCAGGCGACCGCAAAGGGGAACTCTCCCGAGAAACAGCGAGCGCAGCTGATGCTTCGCGAATTGGCAAAATACCAAGAGCTTCCGAAACTCCAGCGCGAGGCGGAGGAGAATTATCGGAAGGCGCTCCGGGAGCTGCAGGAAAAAGGCGTCAACCTCCAAGGGGAGCAAACTGCGGCAAAGGTCGACGTGGACGCCGCGCAGGTTAACCTATCGGCGGTTCGAGGGGAGACGCAGGGAGCCTCGACCGCTGATGCGACCAAGCGGGAAGAACACCAGCGCGACCAATCCAAGCGGGATGCCCTCCGCGATAACGAAGAACAATCCAAATCCCTCCAGACCGACATCGGCGCGTTGGAGGAGGCGCAGCGGGCCGAGGGCGAGGCGAACCCGAAGTTCGTCGAGGACCTGCGCATCATCACCGAAAAGAAGATGGCGCTCCTCGACCTGGGCCTCGCCCGGAAGGAGCTGGAGGGGACGGCGACCGACGAGGATCGCCGCGCCGTCGACGTGGGCAAGGGGAAGCTGGCCTCCGAATACCAGCGGACGGCAGGGACGGCGCAGCAGAAGGCGGCGAAGGCCGACGAGCGCGAGAGCGCCAACGCCTTCCAGCAATGGCAGCAGGAACAGACGATCCGCAAGGGCGGCCCGGACGCCGCCAAGGCCGCCCTCGAACTCCTCAAGAAGACGGGGGACACCGGCACCGGGCACCTGCAGGAACTCGCCAAGGCGCAGGAGCAGGCGGGGGCCGTCCAGGCCGATCTCCTCCGGGGGATGGTGGCGAACCAGCAGAGCCTCGCCACGCAGCTTTCCCAGCTGCGGAGCGTGGTCTCCAACATCCAGGCGAAATAGCATGGCCGACGTCTTCACGATCAACGGGCAGACCTTCGCCGACCTGGGCCTCGACAACATCATCGCCCAGAAGGTCAACCTCGGGACCGACACCGTCCAGGTGCGGCGGCCCCGGCCCATCGTGGGGGTCGACGCCTTTGTCTTCGACTCGACGCTCTACACTTTCGCCCTGAACGGGGTGCCGTTCTTCGTCGGGCGCTGCGACCACGCGGAGGCGGACGGCGTCGGCTCCTCGCAGGCGACGACCTACAATTTCTCCGGTCCGTGGAAGGACATGGAGCAGCTGAGTTACGAGGCGACTTTCATGTTCGGGACGTCGGCGGTTTCCCTCGGCAAGATCGTCCTCTTCCCGATGGTGAACGGCGTGAAGACGACGTCGGCGGCGCAGACGCTCGCCGACCTTATCGCGCAGGCGGCGGCGGAGGGGGCGAACATCCAGCTGGGCGACATCTCCGCCCTCGCCGCCCTGAACCTCTATCCGCCGAAATACGAGGCGGGCCGCGACCCCCTGATTACCGACCTCATCAAGCAAGTGATGCTGTGGGCACCGGACCTCATGGACTGGATCGACTACAGCGTGTCGCCGCCCTCGTTCAACGTCGCCTCCCGCACGGCGGCGACGGTCCTCAATCTGACTTTCGGCCAGCTGCCGCTCGTGTCGGTCAACCTGAACCCCCGTTACGACCTCCTGACGCGGGGCGTGGTGGTGAAATACGTCTACACGAACCAGGGCGCGACGGACACCTCGACGCCCGACCTCAATTTCATTATCCAGAGCGCCGGGGCGACGTCGGGACGGCGGGTGGTGCGGCAGACCTTCGAGCTTGATCCGGGCGACTACAAGGCCCCGCAGCGGATGGACCTGACGAGCCTGACGATGCCGACCGTCTTCGACGCCCCCACGGCCTACTGGTGGTGGCAGTTCAAGTTGCCGTTCCTCTACGACGTCGACGAGATCACGAAGATCAAGATCGACGCCGACAGCTGGATCGACCTGGGCTTCGGGACCGACCAGCTCTACGAGATCACGGAGGGCACCCCCCAACAGTGGATGCGGGATCAATATGGGTTCGAGTGGTATAAGGGGTCGATCACGGCGGACATCACGTGGAAGTTCACGGTGGCCGGGAAGCAATACGAGCGGACGGAGCGGTTCACGGCGAAGGCCCTCACGACGAACGACGACCGGGAGGTGTTCTTCAACTACAAGACGGCCTCGCAGACGCTGCCGGAGGTGCCCGGCTCGGCGAACATCGCCGCCATTTTCCAGAACGCCTTCGGGACGCTGCAGCAGGAGGGGATGCTCCTCCTGCAGAACGCCACGATGGATATGTCGATCCGGCCCGGCATGGTGGTCAACATCGCCGCCGGAAAGCCCGAATGGGCCGGGATGCTGGCGCAGGTGCAGCAGGTGCAGTTCGCCCCGGACACGAAGTCGACGTCGATCACGGTCGGGCCGCCCGCGCACCTCTCCCTTTCGGACATGCGGTCTTATTTCAAGGCGGCGCAAATCGTCTGGCAGAACAGCACGAAGGACAACGGCCCGACGAACCCCGCCGAGGCGTCGACGCCGCCCGGCGGGACGGTGCAGTCGGGCGGCGCGGTGCCGACCGCCGACGCCTCCGGCTCGCAGCACGCGGACAAGGTGGTGCACGTCGTCGACAAGCCCACGGACGGCTCCGACGCGGTGAACTACGTCACGACGCATGCGAACGACGGCTCGCAGACCCTCCTGCAGATGATGCGGGCGGCGGGGGGCGGATCGGAGGCCTATGCGGCGTTCACCCTCAAGGCCGACGAGGCGAGCCTGTGGCTCTACGACAGCCAGGGGACGAAAAAGAACATCACGCTCAACACAAAGACGGGCATGGTGAAGGTGTGGGATGAGGCGACCGGCGAGGCGACCTATATGAAGCCGGGCTCCGTGGTCGTGACGGCGGACGGCGACAACGTCTACGGCGAGATGAAGGCGACGCCGAGCGGAGCGTTCACGTTCTGGGGCTACGACAACGGCGGCTCCGGGACGCAGATCAAGGGAGACACGGGGGCGGGGAATATCAAGGTCTGGAAGGCGAGCGGGGAGACGGTGGAGGTGGCGGCGGACGGGGTGACGGTTTCGGACGCTTCCGGGAATTACGGCGCGGTCGGGCCGGGCTATCTCGACCTCTCGAAGTCGAGCCAGGAGATTTACCTCAGTCCCTCGGACATGACGGGCACCTACGCCGGGATGAAGCCGGTGCCGACGTGCGGCGATACGAACCGGGACATGCTGACGGGCGATCCCGCTTGAGCCATGAGCGACGACGGGAAAATGCCCTTCGATTGGGGGTGTTGCTGCTGCAAGTCGATCAGCGCGACGGTCTACAGGACGGTGTGCGGCGTGATGAACCCGGACGACGGGCGGTATTACCTCCATTACGAGTCGATGTGCCACGATGCGGAGTGCCCCGGCGGGAGCGAATACGGCACGCGGGTCGACTACAATCCCGTCACCTGCGAGGCGACCGATAGCAGCATCCCGACGCCGGGCGGCTGCTTCTGCTGCCCCGGATGCCCGGACGGGGCGGATACGGTGGTCACGGTCTATTCCAGCCCGTTCACCCCGCCCGATCTCAACGGCAAGATGACCGCCGCGCTGGCGCTCTGCAGCTTCGACTCGATGACGGCGGGGGACTCGGCGGACAGCGACGGGACGACGTGCAATGTCTCCCCCCTGAGCTGCGGGCTCTACACGGTCTATTATTCGGACGACGAGACCGACCCGAGCTTCATGCAGAAGACCCGCCTGCAGTTCAAGGCCCTCACGACGAAATACTGCAAGACGTTCTATCCCCAGGACGGCGGCGACCCCTCGACGACGACGGTGAGCTGCACGATTGGCGACGTCGTCACGGTGGAGCCCCCCACGGAGCGGGGCTACGTCTACATCACCTTCAAAGCCTGCTCATGACCCCCTGCGAAGCCCATAGGCGGTTCGCCGCCGAGCATCCCCACTTTCCGGGCGTCCGCGCCCCGGAGGGGTGCCCCGAAGAGGTCGCCACGCCCCCCGGATTGGGGACGCTGGCCGTTACGGGCATGGCGGCCCTGGGGCGGTTCCTGCTGGGAGGGGCGAAACGGGTGTCCCCCAAGACGCTGGCGGCCCGGATGGCGATTTGCGCCGGGCTGGGAGGGCGGGAGGCCTGCCCCCAATGGAATCCGAAAGGCTGGGGCGGTTTGGGCCAGTGCCGCAAGTGCGGGTGCAGCGGCATCAAGCTGACGTGGCCCGCCGAGCGGTGCCCGCTCATCCCCCCAAAGTGGGGGCCGGAGCCTCCTGCAACCCCCTGACGGCCC
>CAISZB010000304.1 GCA_903889845.1 uncultured Verrucomicrobium sp.
CGTTTGTAGGCTTCTGAGGGTAGCGGCTCTTCTCCTCTTTATTTTTGCGGCCTGCGTGCTAGCACCAGGGGACTTATGCCACTCATCGACATGCCGTTGGAGCAGCTTCACCATTATCAGGGAATCAATCCGCGCCCGGGCGATTTCGACACCTTTTGGGACCGGAGCCTGGCCGAGATGAAGGCCCTCGACCCGCAGATCGAGATGAAGTCGGCGGACTTCCAGGTGCCGTTCGCCGACTGCTACGACCTCTATTTCACCGGGGTCGGCGGGGCGCGTGTCTATGCGAAGCTGCTTCGCCCCAAGAATGCCGCCGCCCCGCATCCGGCGGTGGTGCAGTTTCATGGGTATTCCAGCAATTGCGGCGATTGGGCCCACAAGCTGAGTTACGTTGCGGCCGGGTTCACCATCGCGTCGCTCGACTGTCGCGGCCAGGGCGGGCGGTCCGAGGACAAGGGCGGCACGGTGGGGAACACGCTCAACGGCCATATCATCCGGGGCCTCGACGGGGCGCCGGAGGACCTCCTCTTCCGCAAGATCTTCCTCGATACGGCGCAGCTCGCCGGGATCGTGATGGGGCTGCCCGGCGTCGATCCGGCGCGTGTCTCCGCGCACGGCGGCAGTCAGGGCGGGGCGTTGACCCTCGCCTGTGCCGCTCTGGAGCCTCGCATCTATCGCGCCGCGGCGGTCTTCCCGTTCCTGAGTGACTATCGCCGGGTCTGGGAGATGGACCAGGCGAAGGATGCCTATGCCGAATTGAAGAATTATTTCCGCCTCTTCGACCCCCTCCACCAGCGGGAGGACGAGGTCTTCACCCGGCTCGGGTACATTGACATCCAGCACCTGGCCTCGCGGATCAAGGGGGAGGTGCTGATGAGCACCGGCCTGATGGACGCGATCTGCCCGCCTTCCACCCAGTTCGCGGCCTACAATAAGATCACCTCGCCGAAGTCGCTCCGCATCTATCCCGACTTCGGCCACGAAGGCTTGCCGGGCAACGACGACGCCGTTTTGCAGTTCCTCCTGCGGCAATAATGCTGTGGGGCCTGGAATGGCTCGTGCTTCAGAGTTTGAGTGGCATTTTATTGGTTTTTGTGTAAAAAGACTGTTGTTGTGTTTGCTGTTTTGAAGAAAATGGCGTGTAACGGCTTTTTATAGAAAAACTTATGCAATTCAAACTGAGCGGTTGGAGTGTCAAGGCGAGGCTGATTTTCCTTTGCCTTCTATTTGCGGTCCCCCTGACGGGGGTGATCCTCTACCAGGTCCTGAGCGGGATCAACGCCACGATCGACACGGCGCAGATGGAGATCGTCGGGAACGCCTATCAGCGGCCTTTGGAGGACCTGCTGGAGAAGATCCCCCAATACGGCTGGGCGGCGGCGGCGGGGAAGTCCGATGCGGCCTCGATTCGGGGTGAGGTCGATCGGGCCTTCGACCGGCTGGCCGCCGTGCAGAAGGAGTCGGGCGACGACCTGCAGGTGACGGAGAAGGGACTGGCGGCGCGGAAGCTCGAAGCCGTGGCCCCCGCCCGCCTCCGGGAACGGTGGTCGGCGACGGCCTCCCTTTCCGGCGACGCGCTCCTTGATGCGACCGAGGGGTTGGTTTCCGACGTCCAGGCGTTGATCACGCACATCGGGAACACCTCCGGACTGATCCTCGATCCCGACCTCGACAGCTATTATCTGATGGACTTCACGCTGGTCCGGATGCCGCAGACGCAGGGGCGGATCGCGCAGCTTTACCGGACGGGGCGGAGCGCGATCGCCTCCGGTGTCTCGACGGAGGCGGTGCGGCAGCAGTTCGCGGTCACCGGCGCGATGCTGCGGGACGATGACCTGGGAGCGGCGCTCTCCGACGTGAAGACGACCTTCGACGAGGATCCGAATTTCTACGGCGTCAGCCCGACGCTCCAGCCGAACCTGGCCCCGGCGGTGAAGACGTACCAGGAGAAGACCGAGGCCTTGATTGCCGAGGTGGGCAAGCTGGCCTCCGGCGGGGCGGCCACGGCGGAGGAGTTCCAGACGACGGCGCTGGCAGCGCGCGCGCAGAGCTTCGCGGTGTGGCAGACGGCGGTCCGGGAACTCGACACGCTGCTCGACCTCCGCATCCATTATTACCAGGTGCGGCGCTGGATCTGCCTGACGCTGACCTTCGTGAGCGTGGGGGTGGCGGGCTGGGTGGCGATGGCGGTGATCCGGGGCCTGAACCGGGAGCTGGAGGAGAGCGTGGGGGCCCTGTCCGAAACGCTGCAGGAGACGACGGAGCAGTCCCGGCGCCTGCAGGAGGGGAGCCAGCACCTGGCCGACGCTGCGTCGCGGCAGGCCGCCGCCATTGAGGAGACGAGTGCCTCCCTTGAGGAAATGAATTCGATGACGAAGCAGACGAACGACCACACCGAATCGGGGCGCGCCTTGGCCAATGCGGCCCGCGCCGCCGCCGAGGGGGGGACGGCCCGGATGCGGGACCTGGGCGACTCGATCCGGCGGGTGGGGACGCTGCGCAAGCAGATGGAGGCGACGATGGACGAGATCAAGACCTCGAACTCGGCCAATTCGAAGATCATCAAGACGATCGACGAGATCGCGTTCCAGACGAATA
>CAISZB010000305.1 GCA_903889845.1 uncultured Verrucomicrobium sp.
CCCTTCCCTGTTATTTCTGCTTTTAAACCGTTACTGTGGCAAGCTTGATGAACGTTTCCCCGGATACCCAATCGCATCCGGAGCAGACCCTCGACGGGTTCTCCCACCTCCGGAGCGAGATGAGGGAGGAGATCGGTTCCTTCCGGGAGCGGTTCCGGCAGAACGACGTCCTCCTTTCGAGCCGCGTTTCGGCGGGGCTCCCCATGGGCGTGCCGATCGATTTTACGCTGGGCCGCCGGGTGATGCGGAAGGTGTTGGAGGAGGTGGCCGACCGGGGGGAGGGGTGCTCCCTGGAGATCGGCCTCGACTCGGACAAGCCCTTTCCCGGCGCGGGCGAGCGGTTCGAACTGGCGCTTCGGCTCTTCGGGGCTCCAGAGCGGCTCTCCCGCATCCGGGAGGCGATCGAGAAACGGATGGCCCGGCTGAAGCCCGACGGCGGGTGTTCCGTCGAAAGCGTTTCGGAGGAGGGCATGTGCGGTTGGCGGGTCCTCTTTCCTTCGTTTGAAAAACCGGTCGAGGTCGCGGTCGAGGCTCCTGTCCCGGAGGTCCCGTCCGAAGGCGAACGGAGCCCGCTTCCAGAGAGCGACTTTGCCAAGGAGTATCCCCACGACGTCCTCGTCGTCGACGACAGCACGGTGGGCCGCCGCCTGACGGTCCAGATCCTGCGCAACCTCGGTTACGATCCGGAGCAGGCCGAAAACGGGCGCTCCGCGGTGCGGCAGGTGCGGGAACGCCGCTTCAGCCTGATTTTCATGGACCTTCGGATGCCCGACATGGACGGCATCGAGACGATGCACGAAATCTTCCTCGTCCGCCCGAAGGGGGCGCGCCCCGCAGTGATCGCGCTCACGGCGGAGATTTCCGACGTGGAACGGGACCACTGCATCGATTCGGGGATGGTCGACTTCCTGACGAAGCCCTGCCGTCCCGACGAGCTGTGCGCCGCGATCCGAGGGCTTTCCCGGCGGGCGACCCGGGCCGTGGCCCCGGTTCAGCCTGCAAAGCCCGCCCCGCCGTGGCAGGAGGCTCCCGTGATCGACGAGGCGACGGTGCGCACCCTGTGGGAGATGCCCGGCGGACGCCTCGCGACGCTGCTTGAGGATTTGTACGAGGCCCTGCTGAGGGAGGTTCCCGAGTCGATTCACCGGGTGCGTGACGCGGCACGGAAGGGGGAGGTGATGGTGTTGCGGCACGAGGTCCATCAACTCACCGGCAACTTCGACGTCATGGGCGCCCGCCGCATCGCCCTCCTCTGCCGGACGATCGGGGACTGCGCCAAGGGCGGCAAGATGGACGAGGCCGAGGTGAGGATCGCCGATATCGAGCCCCACTTCGAGGCCTTCCGCGCCGCGCTGGATGGGTTTATCGCGGGGGCGCAGCGGAAGGGGTAGGGGGGCGAATCGGCCTTCTCCCAATAGGAGTCTGGGCGTTTTGATCCTCTCTTCCCACGCCGTACGTACCCTCGGAGATTCGGGGATTCAGCCGAGGCTGCCGCCTCGGGAGGAGAATCGCCTTCACCGCGCGCTTTTCTCCCCCTACAGGCTCTTAGCTGGAGGCTGAGGGGGCACCCCTCAGAAGCCTACAAACGCGCGGTGGGCATGGAGCTGTACAGGGAAGCGTAGCGATTATACCCGGTCCCGAAGGGCTGCCTTTCCCCCTACTCCCCCAACACCCGGATATCCTCCACCTCGATGAGGCGAGGCATCGATCCACCCCGGCCCGCATGGAGGGCCGCGCGGCCCCGGACCTCGATCCGCTTCCTCGCCGCGCCTTCGCAGAGGGCGTCGAGGGCGGGGGGATAGGCGCAGCGGATCGCCCCCTTTTTCCCCGCAACCGAAAAGGAAGGCGAAGTCGATTCCACCTCGCGCAACTCGAAGCGGCGCAGTTCGTAATCGATCTGGAGGAGGCGGCCCGTGCAGGCGATGGAGACCGTTCCCGTTGCGTCGAGGTCGTGCAGCGGTCGCGTGAGGAGTTCCCCGGCCCGGTGCCAGGCCTTCCGGTCGAGGAGGAGGGGGGCGTCCGTTCCCAGCAGACGTCCGCGCAGTTCGACGCTCTCAATGCCTTTGTCCCGGTGGGGGAAAAGTTTGCGGAGCGCGCCGAGGGCGGTGTCGCGGATCCGGGGATCGGCGATGCCGGCGGCGAACCGTCCCGGGCGCTCCTCCTCCGTCAGGCAGCGCGCGGCGAAGCCGAGGTGGCCCAGGGTCTCCGTCCAGACCTCTCCCGCTTCCCCTTCGGGCGCCGCAAAGCCGACGCAGAGTCCCGGCAGGCAGCAGCCGACGCGGAGATCGTCGAGCGGATTGCCTCCCTCTTCATCTTCCGTTTCTGGAATGGATTGGGCTTCCTCGTCGTTCCGGGGATCGAGACCGGCCTGGCCGACCGCGCGGGCGAGGCCTCCGATCTGGGTGCGGAGCGTTCCGAAGAGGCGGCCCATCTGCGAGAGTCCGGCCCGCTCCCGCGCCGTCGCGGGGCCACGGTAGCCGAGGAAGAAGTCGGCCCCCTCGGCGGCCAACGCGTAGGGAAGCTGATTCAGGTAGAGGTCGTCGAGGAGGGCGTGGTGACCGCGAAAGAGCCCCGCGAGGGCCTCGGGAGTCAGGGGTGTCCCGCTTTCCTGCGCGGCGTAGTGCTGCAGGGCGCCGATTTCGGCATGGATGCCGTGCGCTTTGCGGAGGAGAACCTCCGACCAACTGCGGGGGTGGGGGGCGGATTCGCTCGTTTCGCTCAGGCTCATAGGAGGACCTTCAGGTATCCCTTCCGGGAGTCGGGCGCGAGGTCGCGCTCCTCGGCGAAGCCGTAGTCGGGGATTTGGAAGACTTCGTGGAAGTTCGCGCCGAGAGGACGGTGAGGTGCGAAAAGCAGAAGGTTAACACCGTAACGCGATTTGAAATCGATCATCAGCAGATCGGCCGGATAGCGGCGGGAGGCGGGCAGCTCGATCCCGACATCGATCGTGTCGGGCCACGACTCGCCGCTCACGAAGCGGCCGTCGAGGTAGATGGATTGGAACGGCGTCGCCACGCGCAGGTATTCGGCGAAACGGACGAAGCCCGACCAGAGCTCCTGCCGCAAGGCTCCTTCGCAGAAGAGGGCTTCCACCTCCTCGATGCGGCATTCGTGGCATCCCTCGGGCAGGAGTCCCCGGGTCAAGGTGGGCAGCGGCATGACGCGCGATTAAAACAGAACGACCGACAGGGTGCGAGACCCATGTCGGTCGTTCGGAAATTCACGGGCAGGTTACCCGTGTTATTTATCTTACCGATTGGCGGGC
>CAISZB010000306.1 GCA_903889845.1 uncultured Verrucomicrobium sp.
CTGCGCCCTTTCTCGGTCAGGACATCGTAGATCCGCTTCCGGCCTTCGAGGGGGACGTGGGGGTCCTGCCGGCCCCAGAGGAGGAGGAGCTCCCCCTCGATCTCCCCGCTGCGGGCCAGGGTGTTGTCCCGCTGGCCGAGGTCGGCGGTGTGGAGGTTCGTCCCGTAGAAGCAGGTCGCGGCCCCGACGCGGGGGTCGAGCGCCGCCCGAAAGGAGAGGTGGCCGCCGAGACAGAAGCCGAGGGTGCCGACTTTCCGCCCCCGATACGCCTCCCGCCCGACGATCCAGTCGAGGAGGGCCCGCGCGTCGCCGTCGTGGCCGGAGACCGGCTTCTCCGCCTTGAGGAAATTGCCCCGGTCGGTCCCCTCCTTGTCGTAGGCCAGGACGGAGCCGGGGGCCTCGTCCTCGTGGTAGACCTCCGGCACCAGGACCTCGAAGCCCTCCCCGCCCAGCCGCGCCGCCAGCCGCCGGATCGGCCCGGTGACCTGGTAGATTTCGGAATAGAGGACGACGGCGGGAAAATCCCCCTGCGCCGGGGCGAAGCGGTGGACCCGCATCGGTCCGGTCGGCGTGGGCAGGTCAAAGAAGGCAGGCTCGGCGAGGGTCATGCGTTTGTGGTGTTCAGTCCCGCCGAGAGGCGGTGTGGATTGGATATAAAGCGGTGAGGTCCCTTTTGCCAGCAGGAAGCAATGCCCTGGAAAGGAGTGAGGCCGCGTCGCGAGGCGGCCCCACGCACGCTATTTCGCATCAACGATATTGGACGCCCTGCCCCCCCTCAGGAAGCTCGCCATCCCGCCCCTTTTGTTGTAACCTCCCTTCGGTTGGCGCCGTCTGTACCGTCTGATGGACACCGTCGCCGCCGCCAACCCCGCTTGGGATGAACTCTATTCCTTTCTCACGGCCTTCGACGGGGCCGGGTTCCGCGGGCGCACCGGGGTCCGCCGCCGTGTGATGGACGACGCCCTTCCCATCGAGGCCGCTGCCAAGGAAGCGCAGCCGGCCGATCCCGCCCAGCAGGCCCTGACCGACCTCGTCCTCCGCGCCCAGGCCGGGGAAGCGACCGCGCAGGAGGCCCTGATCGAGGCCTACCGCCGCCGCCTGGGCGGTTTCATCTACGGCATGCTGGGGGAGGCCTCCCATGTCGATGACCTCACGCAGGCCGTTTTCGTCCGCATCTTCCTTTCCCTGAACCGCCTCCGCGAGCCGGCCCGCTTCGAGGCCTGGCTCTTCAAGGCGGCCCGCAACGCCTGCCTCAGCCACCTGCGCCGGGACCGCTTCCGCCGCCTCTTCTCCCCCCTCTCCGACCGGCACGACGACCTGGCCATCGCCCCCGACGTCGCCGAGCAGGAGCCGAGCGACGACCTCCTCCTCCTCCGCGCCGCGCTGAAGACCCTCCCCGCGCGGGACCGGGCCCTCCTTCTCCTTGTGCAAAACCGGGAAACCGGTTACGAAGAAATCGCCGCCGAACACGGCATCACCGTGGGGGCGCTGAAAACCCGGGTCCACCGGGCCAAGGCCCTCCTGCGGCAACGGATCGAAAGGATGCGCCAATGAACCTGAACAACCCGACCCCCGACAATCGCCCGAACGCCCTCCCCTGGGAAGGGATCGAGGCCCTGGCGGAGCGTTCCGGCGCCTTCGCCCTCTCCGGCCCGAACCTCGCCGCCCGCGTCCTGGCGGAAACCGCCCGCCGCCGCTCCGAGGCCAACGCCGCCCGGGAAAGCGCCCGCGTGATGGTCATGGCCGCCTTCGCCCTCTCCGTCCTCCTCCTGGGCTACGTCGAGTTCAGCGGACGGCAGGCCGAGTCGGCCGCCAGCGCCCGCCTCAACGAGTGGAACGGGATGGCCCAGTGGGTCGCCACGCTCGAATAATCTCTTTCCCTCCCACGTGAAAGAAAAACTCCCCATCGCCCTCGGCGGCGTCGCCAGCCTCTTCGTCGGTATCGCGCTAGGCTGGTGGGTCGATTCCCGGCGGCCCCTCCCCCCGCTCCCGCCCGTCCCCTGGACCGGTCCCGGCGCGCCGCCCCGGCCCGGCGGCCCCGGAGACCCGTCCCGCCCCGCCGAGCCGAAGCGCCCCGTCCCGACTGCCGACCAGATCGCGAAGTTCCGCGCCGAGATGGAGAAGATCCAGCCGGAGCTGGAGGCCTTCCAGAAGGGCTACACCGACCTGACGACCGCCTACGACACCCAGTTCGCCGCCCTCCTGACCGACGAGCAGAAGCAGCTTCGCGAAAAGCTTCACGCCGGCGGCATGGGCGGGGGCGGCTCCGGCGGCGTCGACTGGATCGGGGAA
>CAISZB010000307.1 GCA_903889845.1 uncultured Verrucomicrobium sp.
CCGTCTTCCCACGCGGTACGTACCCTCGGAGATTCGGGGATTCAGCCGAGGCTGCCGCCTCGGGAGAAGAGGGCCTCCAGGGTGCCGTTCCTTTTCCCACACAGGCTCTTAGCTGGAGGCTGAGGGGGCACCCCTCAGAAGCCTACAACGTGCGTCCGTCGCGACCCACCCGGGCCGCACCCCGGTCCCGAAGGGCCGCAAGGCCTTCTTCTCCCCCTTCCCCCTTGCAATTCCGGGTCGATTTCGTAGGTTGTACCTCGCCAAGAGCGGCAGAGCGCCGGCAGGGTAACCCCGCCAGGTCCGAAAGGAAGCAACGGTAACTTGACCGTCGTTGTTGCCGCTCTTGGTTTGTTTTTGCCCCATGACCGAGCTGATCCCCGACCTCGCCCCGAATCCGACCGCGGCCGCGACCCCCTACCAGGTTTTCGCCCGCAAGTACCGTCCCCGCACCTTCGCGGAGGTCGTCGGGCAGGAACACATCACCCGGACCCTGGCGAACGCCATCGGGCAAGGCCGCCTGGCCCAGGCCTACCTCCTCGTCGGCCCTCGCGGCACGGGGAAGACCTCCACCGCCCGGATCATCGCCAAGGCCCTGAACACCCCCGAGGGGCCGAAGATCGATTTCGACCCCGAATCGGAGATCGCCCGGGAGATCGCCGAGGGCCGCTGCCTCGACGTCCTGGAAATCGACGGCGCCTCGAACAACGGCGTCGAGCAGGTCCGCGACCTCCGCGACAACGTCCGCTTCGCCCCGACGAAGGGCCGCTTCAAGATCTACATCATCGACGAAGTCCACATGCTGACGCAGGCCGCCTTCAACGCCCTGCTGAAGACCCTGGAAGAGCCCCCCGCCCACGTGAAGTTCATCTTCGCGACGACCGAAGTCCACAAAGTCCCCGCCACCGTCCTCTCCCGCTGCCAGCGCTTCGACTTCCGGCGCATCCCCGACGCCGCCATCGTCACCCACCTCGCCTACATCTGCGCGAAGGAAGGGGCCACGGCGGAGGAAGGGGCGCTCCGCGTCATCGCCCGCCACGCCGACGGCGGCCTCCGCGACGCCGAGGTCGCCCTCGACCAGGTCATCGGCTTCTTCGGCAACCGCGTCGAGGAGCAGGCGGTCCTGGAGATGTTCGGCCTCACCGGCATCGGCCCCGTCGCCGACCTCGCGAAGGCCATCGTCCACGGGGAAACCGCCTCCCTGCTCCGGCAGAGCCGTGCCCTCTCCGCCGCCGGGAAGGACCTCACCCGCCTCGCCCAGGACCTCCTCAAATTCTTCCGCGACTTCGCCCTCTGGCAGGCCGCCCCGGAGGCGATCGAGGGGGAACTGGCCGCGGAGGAAAAGGAGACCTTCGCCATCCTCGCCGCGAACCTCACCCCGCGCGGCACCTTCGCCGTGTTGGAGGAACTCGGCACCCTGGAAGGCCGCCTCCGCTACGCCCTGAGCAAGGACGTCCTCTTCGAGGTGACCCTCCTCCAGCTTTCCCAACTCCGCGAGCGCGTCTCCATCGAGGCGATCCTCCATAGGCTGGGCGGCGAAGCCGGACCGGCCTTGTCTTCCGCGCCCCAGGCTCCGGTTCCGGCAGCCACGCCAAAGCCCGCCCCGACTGCCGCCGCCACGCCCTCCCCCACACCTACGCCCGCCCCGGTCAAGAAAGTCGATGCCGGGAAGGCCTGGGCCGCCGCCGTCGCCCGCTTCGCGCAGGAGCGCCCCCTGGAAGCCGCCAGCATCGGCACCACCCGGGCCGTCGAGCTGCGCGGCG
>CAISZB010000308.1 GCA_903889845.1 uncultured Verrucomicrobium sp.
AGGATCATCCATTCCGGACGCGCGCCGGAGCTGATGAAGCCCTGGAGGAGCTTCAGCCGCTTGGCGAGCTTCTTCCGGGTCTGCTTGCTCTTCGTGGTGGTGAGGGATTCGGCGAGTTCCTCGACGACCTTCGGCAGGTCGATATTTTTCAGGACGTTGCGGATCGCCTCGGCGCCCATGCGGGCGGTGAAGGAGGTGTCGCCGTACTGCTGCACCGCCTCGCGGTACTGCTGCTCGGAGAGGAGCTGCTTCAGTTCGAGGGGGGTCGAGCCGGGATCGGTGACGAGGTAGTCCTCGTAGTAGATGACCCGTTCCAGTTCGCGGGCCGTCATGTCCATGACGAGGCCGAGGCGGCTGGGCATGCACTTGAAGAACCAGATGTGGGAGACGGGGACGGCCAACTCGATGTGGCCCATCCGCTCGCGGCGGACGCGGACGAGGGTGATCTCGACGCCGCACCGGTCGCAGATGACGCCCTTGTACTTGATCCGCTTGTACTTGCCGCACGCGCACTCGTAGTCCTTCGTCGGACCGAAGATGCGCTCGCAGAAGAGGCCGCCCTTTTCCGGCTTGAAGGTGCGGTAGTTGATGGTCTCGGGGTTCTTCACCTCGCCGCGGCTCCAGGAGAGGATGGTCTCCGGGGAAGCGATCGAAATGCCGACTTGGTCGAAACCAATGGCGCGTTCCAAGCCTAACACTTCACGTGCTGCGACAGTCTCTTTACTCATGGGTGGGGTGGGTGGGGTGCGGAGCGTTGTGTCTGATCTCTATGTCTTGTGGCGGTTACTTCAGTAAGATGCGCTTAAGCGGCGGCGGCGGGCGTCGTCAGGTCGAGGATCGGCAGGGTCGCCGGGCGCGGCGGATGCTCTTCCGTGCCGGGGCGGATCGAACGATCGCCGACCTTCACGTCGAGGCAGAGGCTCTGCATTTCCTTGATGAGGACGTTGAACGACTCGGGAGTGCCCGCTTCGAGGGTGTTGTCCCCCTTGACGATGCTCTCGTAGATCCGGGTGCGGCCCGTGACGTCGTCCGACTTCACGGTGAGGAGTTCCTGCAGCGTGTAGGACGCGCCGTAGGCTTCCATCGCCCACACTTCCATTTCGCCGAAGCGCTGGCCACCGTATTGGGCCTTGCCGCCCAGCGGCTGCTGGGTGACGAGGGAATACGGCCCGACGGCGCGGGCGTGGATCTTGTCCGCAACCATGTGGCCGAGCTTCAGCATGTAGATAATGCCGACGACGACGCGCTGGTCGAAGCGTTCCCCGGTGCGGCCGTCATAGAGGTAGGACTTGCCGTCCTCGTCCATGTGGGCCTCCTTGAGGTAGGCGCGGATCTGCTTCTCCTTGATGCCGTCGAAGACGGGCGTGGCGACCTTGAAGCCCAAGGCCCGGGCGGCGATGCCCAGGTGGGTTTCGAGGACCTGCCCGACGTTCATACGGGAAGGGACGCCCAGGGGGTTCAGGACGATCTCGACGGGCGTGCCGTCGGGGAGGAACGGCATGTCCTCCTCCGGCACGATCTTCGCGACGACGCCCTTGTTCCCGTGGCGGCCGGCCATCTTGTCGCCGACGGAGATTTTCCGCTTGCTGGCGACGTAGACCTTGACCTGCTTGATGATGCCGGGGTCGACATCGTCCCCGCTCTCGACCTGGTCGAGTTCGAGGTCCTTGTCGTTCTTGAGCTGTTCGAACTTGCTCTCGAAGGACTGGATGATCTCCATGATCTTGATCCGGATCGGGCTCGGGTCGATCTCGATGTGATCGTAGACCGAGGCCAGCTTGCGGAGCAGCGTCTTAGTGATCTTCCGGTTCGCGGGGATGATGATCTCGCCCGTCTCGGCGTTCACGACGTCGAGGGGGATCTTCTCGTTGAGGAGGATGTTCGAGAGGGCCTGCGTCAGCTCTTCGAGGAGTTCGGTCTCCTTCGTGCTGTAGCGGGTCTCGATCTCCTTCGACTTCTGCTTCGCCTCCGTCGGCGTCATCTTCTGGCGCTGGACGGTGACGTTGCCGCTCGTGACCTTGATATCCATGATGATACCGTAGGTCCCGGAGGGGACGCGCAGGGAGGAATCCTTCACGTCGGCGGCCTTGTCGCCGAAGATCGCGCGGAGGAGCCGCTCTTCGGGAGCCAACTCGGTCTCGCTCTTCGGGGTGATCTTGCCGACGAGGATGTCGCCCGGCTTGACCTCGGCCCCGATGCGGATGACGCCGTCCGGCCCGAGGTTCTTCAGAGCCTCGTCGCCGACGTTCGGGATATCGCGGGTGATTTCCTCAGGCCCGAGCTTCGTGTCGCGGGCGCTGATCTCGAATTCGTCGATGTGGATGCTGGTGTAGCCGTCTTCCTTGACCACCTTCTCGGAGATCAGGATGGCGTCCTCGAAGTTGTAGCCGTTCCACGGCATGAACGCGACGAGGACGTTGCGGCCCAGGGCGAGCTCGCCCTTGTCGGTGCACGGGCCGTCGGCCAGGACCTGCCCCTTCGTCACCTTGTCGCCGCGGCGGACGATGGGACGCTGGTTGATGCAGGTGCCCGCGTTCGAGCGCATGAACTTGCGGAGGTCGTAGACGCAGAGGCCGTTCTCGGGATCGTGCTTCAGCTTCTTCTTCTCGTTCACCTCGCCGTCCGGGGTGACGATGATCCGGTTGGCCGAGACGGAGGCGATCTTCCCGGCGATGTCGGAGAGGATGACCGCCTGCGTGTCGCGGGCGACCTTGCCTTCCATGCCGGTGCCGACCACGGGGGCGTCGGTCACGATCAGGGGGACGCCCTGGCGCTGCATGTTGGAGCCCATGAGCGCGCGGTTCGCGTCGTCATGCTCCAGGAACGGAATCAGGCCGGCGGCGACGGAGACGAGCTGCTTCGGCGAGACGTCCATGTAGTTCACACGGGCGGGCTCGACTTCGAGGAAC
>CAISZB010000309.1 GCA_903889845.1 uncultured Verrucomicrobium sp.
CACTCCGACCTTCTTTTTCCATGCCCAAACGTACCGACATCCAGTCGATCCTCCTGATCGGCAGCGGCCCCATCATCATCGGCCAAGCCTGCGAATTCGATTACTCCGGCGTCCAGGCCTGCAAGGCCCTGCGCGAGGAGGGCTACCGCGTCATCCTGGTGAACAGCAACCCGGCGACGATCATGACCGATCCCGAGTTCGCCGACCGGACCTACATCGAGCCGATCACCCCCGAAGTTGTCGAGAAGATCATCGAGCGCGAGCGGCCCGACGCCCTCCTCCCCACGCTGGGCGGCCAGACGGCGCTGAACACCGCGATGTCCCTCTTCCACTCCGGCGTCCTGGAGAAATACAACGTCGAGATGATCGGCGCCAATGCCGACGCCATCCGCAAGGGCGAGGACCGGCAGCTCTTCAAGGACGCCATGCTGAAGATCGGCCTCGACGTCCCCCTCTCCGGCACCGCCCACACCATGGAAGAGGCCCGCGAGATCGCGACGAAGAAGATCGGCCGCTTCCCCCTCATCATCCGCCCCGCCTTCACCATGGGCGGCACCGGCGGCGGCATCGCCTACAACAAGGAGGAGTTCGAAGCCATCGCCGCCAACGGCATCGCCCTCTCCCCCGTCTCCGAAATCCTGATCGAGGAATCGCTCCTCGGCTGGAAGGAATACGAGATGGAAGTCATGCGCGACCGCGCCGACAACTGCGTCATCATCTGCTCCATCGAGAACTTCGACCCCATGGGCGTCCACACCGGGGACAGCATCACCGTCGCCCCCGCGCAGACCCTGACCGACAAGGAATACCAGATCATGCGCGACGCCTCCTTCGCCGTGATCCGGGAGATCGGTGTCGAGACCGGCGGCTCCAACATCCAGTTCAGCGTCGATCCCGTCACGGGCCGGATGATCGTGATCGAGATGAACCCCCGCGTCTCCCGCTCCTCCGCCCTCGCCTCGAAGGCGACCGGGTTCCCGATCGCGAAGATCGCGGCGAAACTCGCCGTCGGCTACACCCTCGACGAGATCCGCAACGACATCACGCGGGAGACCCCCGCCAGCTTCGAGCCGACCATCGATTACGTCGTCACGAAGATCCCCCGCTTCGCCTTCGAGAAATTCGTCGGCACCGATACCACCCTCACCACCGCCATGAAGAGCGTCGGCGAGGCGATGGCCATCGGCCGCACCTTCCGCGAGTCGTTCCAGAAGGCCCTCCGCTCCCTGGAGATCGGCGCGTGGGGCTTCGGCGGCGGCAAGCTCGGCGGGACCGAGATTCCCCCCGTCGACGAGATCCAGGCGAAACTCGCCACGCCGAACGCCGAGCGCGTCCTCTACCTCCGCTACGCCTTCCTGGCCGGATGGAGCGTCGAGAAAATCTTCTCCGTCACGAAGATCGATCCCTGGTTCCTGGAACACCTGAAGGCCCTCGTCGATGAGGAAAAAGCCCTCGCCACCGACACCAGCGACGCCGCCCTCGTCACCGCGAAGGAAAACGGCTTCTCCGACCGCCAGCTCGCCGCAATCTGGGGCAAAACCGAGGCCGAAGTCCGCGCCCGCCGGAAGACCCTGGGCCTGACCCCGGCCTACCGCCTCGTCGACACCTGCGCCGCCGAGTTCGAGGCCTACACCCCCTACTTCTATTCCAGCTACGACCGCCTCGACGACGAGGCCCGCGTCGAGAGCGGCGGTAAAAAGAAAGTCATGATCCTGGGCGGCGGCCCGAACCGGATCGGCCAGGGGATCGAGTTCGACTACTGCTGCGTCCACGCCGCCTTCGCGCTGAAGGAACTCGGCTTCGAGACCCTCATGGTCAACTCGAACCCGGAGACCGTCTCCACCGACTACGACACCTCCGACAAGCTCTTCTTCGAGCCCCTCACCCTCGAAGACGTCCTCAATATCTACGAGCGGGAACAGGTCTGGGGCGTCATCGTCCAGTTCGGCGGGCAGACCCCGCTGAACCTCGCCGCCGGGCTGAAGGCCAACGGCGTGAACATCATCGGCACCTCCGTCGAATCGATCGACCGCGCCGAGGACCGGAAACTCTTCTCCGAGATGCTCACGAAGCTCGGCCTCCGCCAGACCCCCAGCGCCATCGCCTCCAACGAGGAAGAGGCGCTGAAGGGCGCAGCGAAGGTCGGCTACCCCGTCCTGGTCCGCCCCTCCTTCGTCCTCGGCGGCCGCGCCATGCAGATCGTCTACAGCGACGAGGAACTGCGCCACTACATGCGCTACGCCGTCGCCGCCTCACCGGAGAAGCCGGTCCTCATCGACCGCTTCCTCAACGATGCGACCGAAGTCGACGTCGATTGCATCGCCGACGGGACCGACGCCGTCATCGGCGCCGTCATGGAACACATCGAGCAGGCCGGCGTCCACTCCGGCGACAGCGCCTGCATGATCCCCTCCCGCAACCTCTCCCCCGCCGTCCTGGCCGACATCCGCCGCGCCACCATCGCGATGGCGAAGGAACTGAACGTCCGCGGCCTGATGAACGTCCAGTTCGCCGTGAAGGACGAGCTCGTCTACATCCTGGAGGTCAACCCCCGCGCCAGCCGCACCGTCCCCTTCGTCAGCAAGGCGATCGGCGTCCCGTTGGCGAAGCTGGCCGCGAAGATCATGGCCGGGAAGACCCTGCAGGAACTCGGCTTCACCCAGGAAGTCATCCCCACCCACTACTCCGTGAAGGAGGCCGTCCTCCCCTTCAACCGCTTCCCCGGCGTCGATATCCTCCTGGGGCCGGAGATGAAGTCGACCGGCGAGGTCATGGGCATCGACAGCGACTACGGCCTGGCCTACGCCAAGACCCAGATGGCCGCCTCCTCCACCCTGCCGAAAAAGGGCAACGTCTTCGTCAGCGTCCGAGACGCCGACAAGCCCGCCGCCGTCGAGGTGGCGCGGAGCCTCGTGAAATCGGGCTTCACCGTCTACACCACCGGCGGCACCGGCGAGGCCCTGAGCGCCGCGAACGTCCCCTGCACAAAGCTCCACAAAGTCTCCGAAGGCCGCCCCAACGTCCTCGACATGCTGAAGAACGGCGAGATCGCCCTCGTGGTGAACACTCCCGCCGGAAAAGTCGCCCGCGTCGATGAGATCCGCATCCGCACCACGGCCCTAAGCCAGCGCGTCCCCGTCATCACCACCCTCGCCGCCGCGCAAGCGGCAGCCTTGGCGATCGAGACACTGCAGGCGAAGCCGTTGACAGTGAAAAGCCTGCAGGAACACCACTGTCTTTAGACAGAAAGCCATAAAGCCGGAGGCGTTATTGGTGTGGAAGTAGGGGCTACCCGCGCGTTTGGGAGGAATCATCTTGGATCATCACTCCCACCGCCCCACTGCCACCCCCGTCTCCGCCTCGAAGGCGGCGACGTGCTCCCGCAGCGCGGCCTTCTCCTCCTCGGAGCGGATGCCCTCCCCGACCAACGCCGTTAGGGCCTCGATCTCCCGCTCCCTTTCCACGACGTCGTAGGCCCGCCGCCGCTCGTCGTGCCCCTCGATCCGCTCCTCCGGCGTCTGGCGCTGGGAGAGGAGGCGGCGGACGATATTGGCCTGCTCCCGCGTGAGGTCGGGGAAGACCGGGAAAATCTTGATATAGAGATCGCCCGCCGGATATTTGCCGAAGGCGGGCATCCCCCGTCCGGGGACGATCAGCTTCCGCCCCAGGTAGAAGCCGGGCGGCATCTTCACCCGCAGTGCACCGCCCGGGGCATCGGCCAGGACGATGTCGCCGCACGCCAGGATTTCCAACACATCGACCTCCGCATAGGCCTCCAGGTCGTTCCCCGAGAGGAGCCACGCCCCCTTGTCCTCGACCCGGAAGACCACGGCCAGGTCGCCCCGGGACCGCCCGTCGGGACCGACCGCGCCAAGGCCCCGGAACTTCATCCGCGTCCCGTGCCGGACCCCGGCGGGAACCATGCAGGCGATGCGCCGCCCGCCCCCCGCTTCCACCTCCCACCGGCCCCCCCGGTAGGCAACGCCCAGCGGCAACATTCCCGTCGCCTCCAGATCGCTGCCGACCTGGGACCGGGGATCGGAGGAAGGCGTCGGCGGGGAGGGGCGGGCCGAGGCAGGATTCGGCGCAGGGGCCGCCTTGGACGGCTTCACCGACTTCTCCGCCTTCGGGGGCTTCGGCACCTTGGCCGCTTTGGGCGGAGGGGGTGGCTGGGACGCCGGGGCCGGGGGAGCGGGCGGGACCTCCTTCTCCTTCGGCTTCGACTCCGCCCCCCGGCCCAGACTCGCCAACCAATTCTTCAGCCGCCGGGAGGAATCGTACTCCGTCTTCTTCTCCGCATCGCCCAGGACCTCGTAGGCGATCCGGATCGCGTTGAACTTCTCCGCAGCCTGGGCGTCCCCGCCCGTGCGGTCCGGGTGGTAACGGAGGGCCAGGCGGCGGAAAGCCCGCTTGATCTCCTCGGACGTCGCCTTCGGCGGGACGGAAAGGACTGCGTAATAATCCGGGACCTCGTTCGGCATAGGGCTCTGCGACGGGGATGATCGCCTAAAAGCCCCCACTGCGCCATTGCGAAATCGCCCCGGGGCCGCTTGAATGGGCGGCTCCTATGAAGTTTTCGCTCCGCTGGCTCCGGGACCACCTCGATTACGACGGCCCCCTCGATGCGCTCCTCGACCGCCTCACCTCGGCGGGGATCGAAGTCGAAGGTGTCGAGCGGCGCGGCATGGACCATCCGAACCTCGTCGTCGCCGAGGTCGTCAGCTACGTCCCCCACCCCAACGCCGACCGCCTCCGCCTCTGCCAGGTGACGACCGGCACGGAAACCCGCCAGATCGTCTGCGGCGCGAAGAACTTCGAGGCCGGGGACCGCGTCCCCCTGGCCCTCCCCGGCGTCGACTTCGGCGGCGGCTTCGTCATCAAGGAAAGCAAGCTGCGCGGCGAGCTCTCCCAGGGCATGATGTGCTCCGCGAAGGAACTGGGCCTCGCCGAAGACTCCGACGGCCTCCTCCTGCTGCCCAAGACGACCCCCTTCGGCCCCCTCTCCGCAGTCCTCCCCGCCGACGTCCTCATCGACATCGAGGTCACGCCGAACCGGCCCGAC